>NZ_JAPCIV010000062.1:0-14483 GCF_027707585.1 Aeromonas sp. QDB39
CTTTTGGCTGCTGCGGGAGTGGCATTCTACTCAACCGCCTTCTCGAGTCAAGCCTTATTTGCAAAGGCTTTTCGAGGCTACCGACCCGGCTGTTTGCGTTGCCGCTTGCCGTGTCGATGGAGGCGCATTATAGGGATCTGGATCACGCTTGCAAGAGGGTTTTCGAATTAAATTCGAGAAAACAGTTCAACTGCTCAACAATCACCCAGATGGATGACTTATGCAGCAATTCTGCCTCCATATAGCGACATCCCTCTATCTTTAGCCATAGGTGAGCACGTCGGTTCGCTCCACCCGACGAATGACGCCTGCCACCTCTATATCCATGGTGATCGCGCTCACGCCTTCGGGTAACATAGCGCCCCTTTGCGATTCACACACTCTTGGGCTTTGGAGAGTTTAATGCCTTTTGCACTTGGCCAGCGTTGGATTAGTGATACAGAGACGGATCTGGGGTTGGGGACTGTCGTTGCTGTTGAAGGACGCATGGTTACCCTGTTGTTTCCGGCTACCGGTGAAAACCGCATGTATGCCAAAGAAGAGGCGCCGGTGACCCGGGTCAGCTTCAATGTGGGCGATCAGATCACCAGTCACGAAGACTGGACCATGACGGTCGAAGAAGTGCAGGAGAAAAACGGCCTGCTTATATATGTAGGTGTTCGCACCGACAATGATGAGCCCGTTGCCCTCAAGGAAGTGTTTCTCAACAACTTTATCAAGTTCAACAAGCCGCAGGATCGCCTGTTCGCCGGTCAGATCGATCGGATGTCCCGCTTTACCCTGCGCTACGAGGCGCTGGTCAACCAGCACCAGCGTCGTCGCAACCCGACTCGCGGTCTGGCCGGTGGCCGGGTCAGCCTGATCCCGCATCAGCTCTATATTGCCCACGAAGTGGGTCACCGCTACGCCCCGCGCGTACTGCTGGCCGATGAGGTGGGTCTGGGCAAGACCATCGAAGCGGGCATGATCATTCATCAGCAACTGCTCTCCGGTCGCGCCCATCGCGTGCTCATTCTGCTGCCCGAAACGCTCCAGCACCAGTGGCTGGTCGAGATGCTGCGCCGCTTCAACCTGCACTTCTCCCTGTTTGACGAGGAGCGCTGCATCGAGGCATTCGCCGATGCAGAGAACCCCTTCGAAACCGAACAGCTGGTGATCTGCAGCCTCGACTTCCTGCGCAAGAAGCGTCGTCGCTTCGAGCAGGTACTGGAAGCCGAGTGGGATCTGCTGGTCGTCGACGAAGCACACCATCTGGAGTGGAGCGAAGAGGCCCCGAGCCGCGCCTACGAAATGGTGGAAGCGCTGGCCGAACAGGTGCCGGGCGTACTGCTACTGACCGCCACCCCGGATCAGTTGGGCCACCAGAGCCACTTTGCCCGTCTGCGCCTGCTCGATCCCGAGCGTTTCTACGACTACGAGGCCTTCCTCGCCGAGGAGCAGGCTTATGGCCAGGTCGCCAGCGCCGCGCAAGAGCTGCTGGAAGGCGAAACCCTGAGCGATGAAGCCAGGCAGATCCTCGCCAGCCAGCTGGAAGGGCTGGACTTAAGCGATGCTGCGGCCCGTCAGCAGGCGGTTGCCAAGCTGCTGGATCAGCACGGCACCGGCCGGGTGCTGTTCCGCAACAGCCGCGCCAATATTCAGGGCTTCCCCGAGCGTCATCTCAACATCTACCCGATGCCACTGCCGGATCAGTACAAGACCGCCATCAAGGTAATGGGCATGATGGGTGGCAACGGTGGCGATCTGCAGACCCGCGCCCTGCGTTACCTCTATCCGGAGAAGATCTTCCAGCAGTTCGAAGGCGACAACGCCACCTGGACCCAGTTCGACCCGCGCGTCGAGTGGTTGCTGGGGCTGCTGCTCTCTGCCCGCCAGCAGAAGGTGCTGGTGATCTGCTCCGAAGCGGCCACCGCTCTCGCACTGGAAGAGGCGCTGCGCACCCGTGAAGGGATCCGCGGCACCGTATTCCATGAAGGGATGTCCATCCTCGAGCGGGACAAGGCCTCGGCCTATTTTGCGCAAGAGGATGGTGGCGCCCAGGTGCTGCTCTGCTCCGAGATCGGTTCAGAAGGTCGCAACTTCCAGTTTGCCAGTCATCTGGTGCTGTTCGATCTGCCGCTCAATCCGGATCTGCTGGAACAGCGTATCGGTCGACTGGATCGTATCGGTCAGCAGAATACCGTCGAAATCCACGTGCCCTACCTGGAAGGGACCGCCCAGCGCGCCCTGCAGCTCTGGTATCACGATGGTCTGGATGCATTCGAGCAGACCTGCCCGACTGCCCGCCCGGTATTCGAAGCGGTGCGTGACGAGCTGTTCGAGCTGCTGGCCGCCAACATAGGCGATCAGGCCCCCCTCGACGCCCTGCTGGTCAAAACCCGCGAACTGCACGAGCCGCTCAAGGCCCGGCTGGAACAGGGTCGCGATCGCCTGCTGGAGCTCCACTCCAGCGGTGGCGCCGCTGCCCAGCAGCTGGTCGACAAGCTGGCCGCCGAAGATGACGACACCGGCATGATCTCCTTCGCCCTCAAGATGTTCGACGAGATCGGCGTCAATCAGGATGACCGTGGCGAGAACGCGCTGGTGCTGACCCCGGGGGATCACATGCTGGTCTCCAGCTTCCCGGGCCTGCCGCAAGATGGCATGACCATCACCTTCGATCGCAATACAGCCCTGTCGCGGGATGACATGGCGCTGCTCTCCTGGGATCACCCCATGATGCGTGGCGGTATCGACCTGATCCTGGGCTCCGAGATCGGTGCGACCTCGGTCGCCCTGCTCAAGAACAAGGCACTGCCTATCGGCTCCATCCTGCTTGAGCTGATCTTCGTTGCCGAGTCTGCGGCCCATCCCCAGCTCTACCGCTTCATGCCACCGACCCCGATCCGTCTGCTGATGGACAAGAACGGCCAGAATCTGGGTGAAAAAGTGGCGTTCGATGCCTTCAACCGCCAGCTCACGCCGGTCAATCGCCACCTCGGCAGCAAGCTGGTCACCGCGTCCCAACCGGTGATCCACGGTCTGATTGGCAAGGGCCAGGCCATTGCCGAAGAGCTGAAAGGCGGGATTGTCGACAAGGCCCGCGCCCAGATGGCACAGACCCTGCAGCAGGATCTGGACAGGCTGGAAGCGCTCAAGGCGGTCAACCCGAACGTGCGCGACAGCGAACTGGATTATCTGCGCAATCTGCAGGCAGAATTGCACCACCTGATCGATCAGACCCAACTCAAGCTGGATGCCATCCGCTTTATCGTGGTCACCCATAACTGACGCGATACTGAAGAGACATGACCGGCTCATGCCGGATGCCATGCCCTTTATGATTGTGGTTACTCATAACTGATGGGGGCTTGCCCCCACCTTCTGATGCGAGACATTTATGTTTGAATACTCACCGCCTCTGGAACCCTGGCTCGATATCCTGTTCAAGGACAAGGACATCATGGTGGTCAACAAGCCCACTGGCCTGCTGAGCGTGCCCGGGCGCGGCCCCGAGAATGAAGACAGCGTCCTGCATCGGGTAAAGCAGCAGCACCCCAAGGCGGCGGCGGCTCATCGCCTCGACATGTCCACCACTGGCGTCATTGTCATTCCCCTCAATCCCAATTCCCATCGGGAGCTGAGCCGGCAATTTCGCGAGCGGGAGACCGAGAAGCACTACCTCGCCTGGGTGTGGGGCGAGCCGGAGGCAGCGTCAGGTCAGGTCGACCTGCCGCTCTGCGTCGACTGGCCCAACCGGCCGAAACAGAAGGTGGATCACGAGGAGGGGCGTCACGCCCTGACCCTGTGGGAAAAATTGAAGGTAGAGAATGGTAACAGCCTGATCAAGCTGACTCCCATCACGGGTCGCTCGCACCAGCTGCGCGTCCATATGCTGGAGCTGGGACACCCGATTCTGGGCGACAACCTCTACGCCCATCCGGATGCACTGGCGGCAGCACCGCACCTTTATCTGCATGCAGCGAGTCTGACCATCAGCCACCCCCGCAGCGGCGAGAAGATGACCTTCGAGGCACCAACCCCTTTTTCGGTCTGAGCCAAGATAGACATCGCAATATCGCAGACATAAAAAAGCCCCCATCGACTGGATGGGGGCTTTTTCGTTAGGGTCAGACGCGAATATCGATGTTACTTCCCAAAGAAGCGTTGGCCGATGTCGGTGCAACCGGTGCTGATTGAGCTGCTGTTTGCAGCAGTTTCAATGCAGATTCACCTTCTTGGGTCTGTTGTTTCTTGGCCAGGCTGGCCGTCATCAATGCAGAACCAAATGACGCAGATGCAGAACTAGATATATCCATGGTGTACCTCCTGCTTTAAGACTATCGGCCATCTTGGGCCAAGCATGAGCCATTTTGGCTAAATTAAATACGCCTTGTCCGGTTGACGCCGCTCCAGCCACTCTTCTTCCATCTCAAGCAGGGTTTGATAAACCTTCTCCGCCTGTTCTGGGCGGCTGAACAGATAGCCCTGACCATAGAGATGAATATCAGTGAGGGTGCGCAACACGTCGAGCTGAGCCTGAGTTTCTATCCCTTCACACACCAGACTCTTGCCCAGCATGGAACCCATCCGGCAGATGTTGGCGACCAGCTCGGATGCCTCGATAGACGTATCGATCCCCTGGATGAAGGAGCGATCGATCTTCACCTTGCTGACCGGCAGCTTCTGCAGATAGCTGAGCGAGGAGTAGCCGGTACCAAAATCATCCAGTGCCAGCTGTACCCCCTGCTGATTGAGATCCTGCATCAGTTGCAGGGAGTTTTTCACCTCGCGCATGGTGGTGTCTTCCGTCACCTCCAGCACCAGGCTGGCGGCCGGGATATGGTGGTCCATCAAGGCCTTGGCAACCAGCTTCAACAGATTGCGCTGATACATGCCGGGCGAGATATTCACGCATATCTGCAAATCAACCAAACCCAGTTGCTGCCACTGATAGAGCTGCTCGCAGGCCGTGTTCAATACCCAACTGCCCAGCTTCTCGGCCAGCTGGAACTCTTCGGCGACCTGGATCACCTCGTTGGGTGGAATGAAGCCCAATTCAGGGTGACGCCAGCGTAGCAAGGCTTCCACCGCTTCGCAGCGGCCACTCTCGAGGTTGACGATGGGCTGGTAATAGAGCTCGAGTGCATTGTGCTCGAGCGCCATGATCATGTCGCTTGCCAAATGCTTGCGGCGCGCCGTTTCATTGAGCAACGAGTTGTCGTAGATGACGTATGGCACATGGGTCTTGCGGCTGTGAAACAAGGCCTGCTCGGCACGACTGAGCAGCTCCTGAGTATGCTTGCTGTCCATCGGGAAGAAGGCGATGCCGATGCCCACCTCCAGGCGGAACGGGTAGTTGTCGATGATGATATCCTGCTTGAGCGCATGCAGCAGGCGGGCCACCAGCTCCCTCACCTGGCGCAGGTCACTGCTTTCACGCTGGATCATGGCAAACTGATCGCCGCCCAGCCGGGCCACCCACTCACCATTTTCACACAAATTGCGCATTCGCTTTGCCAGCTCCTGCAGCAGAAAGTCGCCGGTGTTGTAGCCGAACTTGCTGTTGATGTCGCGAAAATCGTTGATGTCCACCAGCACCAGGCCAAACGGCGTCTCCTTGGTAGCGTAGGACTCCATTTTCTCCAGCAAGGCCAACCGGTTCGAGAGCCCGGTCAGGGGATCGATCCGCGCCGCCCTGAAATGACGACGAGCCTCACGGATCAGCAAGCCGCTCAGCAACATCACCGACAGCACCAGCCCTGAGACCATGAACAGCAGCGCATTGCGCAGCTGGCCAAAGCGTTTGTCATTGCCTGAATAGACGTTGATGTTCTTCTGCATCACGGAGGCGAGAGAATAGGAGAGTGGCTCCTGCAGAGGAACCAGGCGCATCAATATCTGCTGATAATCGGGTGTCCCCGCCTTCAGATTGGTGATATTGGGCTCCATCTCGCGAATGTTGCTTTCGATCAGCTGCACCAGCCGCAAGGTCTTCTGCTTGTCCTTCATGCTCTGACGCAACTGGCCACTGAGCAGGATGGGGGTCCGGCTCCACAGGATGTCATAGCGCAGCATCAGGGTATCGTGATCGATGCCGCCATAATGGTAGATCTCGACGGAGTTGAGGAAACGCCCCAACTCCAGTTGCAACTGCATCAGGGCCCAGGAGACGTCATAGGTGTACCTCTCCATCACTCGGGTCGCATTCTGTATCTGCGCGAGGCAATAGAGAGTGCTTCCCGTAAACAACAGGATGGATAGGTAAAGAACGATGAGTAAAGGCCACGCCTTGGTCTTTGCTTTCACTCGTACTCCCGCAAGCCACTACATCAATGCTGAATATCAATGGCATTCAGTTGCCAAATCATCATGTCGGTAAACTCAGAGCGTTTCAGCTCGGGATACTGATCCAGCGGTAGGATAAACCAAAGCGGTCCCTTATTCCGTACCCGCATGGTGACCCCATCATCTTGCCAGGCCAGAATCGGGTCGTATTGCCTGACCTTATCCCAGTTGATCCTGATCTGAAAACTGTTCAAGGCCGTCAAGGTGATCGCCTTGCCATCCGCACCGACGGCAGCCAAGACATCGGCCAGCTTGGGCCCCACATATTTGTGCGGTTTGTCGACCCAGGGATTGCTGGTCACTATCTCATGCTGCGGCAGGGCCTTGAGCATGGCGAGATCAAAGGAGACCACCCCCTCCGTCGCTTCGGCCGGCAGCACATTGCCGGTCACCTTCAAAATGACGGGCCCCTGTGGCGCCTCAAGTGCCATCACCGGCATGGCCAGAGAAAACAGTAATGGAATCAAACCCAGTACACGCATACTCACCTCTGATTAAGTCACTGACAATAGACTCAGTTTAGTCGCCATAAAAAAAACGGCCCGCAAAAGCGAGCCGTTTGGTAACCAGGGCTGAATTACATCATGCCCATGCCGCCCATGCCGCCCATGTCAGGCATGGCAGGGGCATCTTTCTTCGGCAGCTCGGAGATCATGCACTCAGTGGTGATCATCAGGCCAGCAATGGAAGAGGCGAACTGCAGGGCAGAACGGGTCACCTTGGTCGGATCCAGGATACCCATGGCCAGCATGTCACCGTACTGTTCGGTGTAGGCGTTGTAACCGAAGTTACCTTCACCGTTCTTCACCGCGTTGGCAATGACGGAGGCCTCTTCACCGGCGTTGATGACGATCTGGCGCAGCGGGGCTTCCATGGCGCGCAGAGCGACCTTGATACCCACGTTCTGATCTTCGTTGTCGCCACGCAGGCCGGCCAGTTTGGCGGCCACGCGTACCAGCGCAACACCACCACCGGCAACCACACCCTCTTCTACTGCGGCGCGAGTCGCGTGCAGGGCGTCGTCAACCCGGGCTTTCTTCTCTTTCATCTCGACTTCGGTGGCAGCACCAACCTTGATCACCGCAACACCGCCAGCCAGTTTAGCTACGCGCTCTTGCAGTTTCTCGCGGTCGTAATCGGAAGAGGTCTCTTCGATCTGCTGACGGATCTGGGCCACACGGCTCTCGATCAGGGACGCATCACCCACGCCATCGATGATGGTGGTGTTCTCTTTGGTGATGACGATGCGCTTGGCACGGCCCAAGTCTTCCAGGGTCGCTTTTTCCAGCTCCATGCCCACTTCTTCGGAGATCACGGTACCACCGGTCAGGATGGCGATATCCTGCAGCATGGCCTTGCGACGGTCACCGAAGCCAGGAGCCTTGACGGCAGCGACTTTCACGATGCCACGCATGGTGTTGACCACCAGAGTCGCCAGCGCTTCGCCTTCTACGTCTTCAGCCACGATGATCAGCGGCTTGCCCGCTTTGGCTACGCCTTCCAGCACCGGCAGCATTTCACGGATGTTGGAGACTTTCTTGTCAACCAGCAGGATGAAGGGATCGTCCAGCTCAACGGCACCGGTTTCCGGCTTGTTGACGAAGTACGGGGAGAGGTAGCCACGGTCGAACTGCATGCCTTCTACCACGGCCAGCTCGTCGTCCAGACCCTGACCGTCTTCAACGGTGATGACGCCGTCACGACCGACTTTGTCCATGGCTTCGGCAATCAGCTTGCCCACTTTCTCGTCGGAGTTGGCGGAGATGGTGCCTACCTGAGCGATGGCATTGTTGTCGGCACACGGCTGGGACAGCGCTTGCAGCTCGGCAACAGCGGCCACTACGGCCTTGTCGATACCGCGCTTCAGATCCATCGGGTTCATGCCGGCGGCAACGGCCTTCAGGCCTTCGTTGACGATGGCTTGAGCCAGTACGGTAGCGGTAGTGGTACCGTCACCGGCGGCGTCGTTGGCCTTGGAAGCAACTTCCTTGACCATCTGGGCGCCCATGTTCATGAACTTGTCTTCCAGCTCGATTTCGCGGGCAACGGAGACGCCGTCCTTGGTGATGGTCGGCGCGCCGAAGGACTTGTCCAGTACCACGTTGCGGCCTTTCGGGCCCAGAGTTACCTTGACGGCATCGGCCAGGATGTTTACGCCTTCCAGCATCTTGCTGCGTGCTTCGTTGCCAAACTTGACTTCTTTAGCTGCCATTTCTTCAATCCTTCAATCAATTCGCAGGGGGAAAGGGTGGATTACTCTTCGACAATCGCCAGGATGTCGGTTTCAGACAGGATCAGTACGTCCTGACCATCCAGCTTCTCGGTCTTCACACCGTAGCCTTCGTTGAAGATCACCTTGTCACCAACCTTGACGGCGAGGGCTTTGACATCGCCATTATCCAGAATTCGGCCAGTCCCCACGGCAAGAACTTCACCACGGGTGGACTTCTGGGCCGCAGTACCAGTCAAGACAATGCCGCCAGCGGATTTGGCTTCAGCTTCGATGCGCTTGATGATGACGCGGTCGTGCAGTGGACGAATTTTCATCGATAACTCTCCCAAAATGAGTCTCTGTGTTGCTTTGAGGAATGGCCATTCCTGGCCAAATTAGATATGTCTCCGATGTGGGGCACGTTTGTTAACCCTTCAAGGGCAAATACAAAAAAAATATTTTCACGTACTATGAACGTCTTCGATGGATCTCCCGAAGTCCCGGTCAGGAAACCGGTTTGTGCTGCCCGCAGCCAGAACTCCGCCAGACGTACAGAGACAAGCCCGTGACCCGACCCAATCCCCTGCTGACTGCCCCCATGACGTCCGTATTGCTGCGCATGACGGGCCCGATGATCCTCGGCATCGTCGCCATTCTCGCCTTCAACCTGGTCGATACCTTCTTCATTGGCATGTTGGGCACCCAGGCGCTGGCCGCCATCAGCTTCACCTTTCCGGTGACCTTCGTGGTCACCTCGCTGGCGATGGGACTGGGGGCCGGCCTCTCTGCGGTGATGGGTCATGCGCTCGGCCAGGGCAAGCATGATGAAGCCGCCCGCATCACCACCGACAACCTGTTTCTGGCCGTGCTGCTGGTCGCCCTCATCGCCCTGGCGGGGGCGCTGACCATACACCCGCTGTTCCGGTTGCTCGGCGCCAGCGATGAGCTGATCGCCCTCATCTACGACTACATGCTGATCTGGTATCTGACCGTCCCCATGCTGGTGCTGCCCATGGTGGGCAATGCCGCCATCCGGGCCACCGGCGATACCAAGACCCCCAGCCTGGTAATGACGGTGGCCGGGCTGGTCAACGGCGTGCTGGATCCCCTGCTTATCTTCGGCATAGGCCCCTTCCCCGCATGGGGGATCCGCGGCGCCGCCATCGCCACCTCACTCTCCTGGCTGATGGCCATGCTGGTCAGCCTCTATATATTGCGCCACCGGGAAGGACTGCTGCGCTGGCGCCTCTCCCCGCGCCCACAGTTGCTGGCCCACTGGCGCGCCTTGCTGCACGTGGCGGTGCCCGCCTCCTTCACCAACATGCTCAACCCGCTGGCCAACGCCGTGCTGATGACCATCTTCGCCGGGCTGGGGACGGAAGTGGTGGCCGCCTACGGCGCCGCATCGAGAGTGGAAGCCCTGCTGCTTATCGTGATGATGGCGCTCTCCTCCGTGCTGGCGCCCTTCATCTCGCAAAACTGCGGGGCGGGCAACCCGGCCCGTGCCAAGGCGGCGCTGCAGTTTTGCATGCGCTTTGCCCTGCTGTTCCAGCTGGCGGTATACGCACTGACCTGGCTGCTGGCCCCCTTCATCGCCGAGCTGTTCAGCAGTCATCCGCAGGTGGTGCGCCTCATCGTGCTCTATCTGCACCTGGTGCCCATCGGTTACGGCTTTCAGGGCATGGTGATGCTGCTCGCATCCGCCTTAAATGGCGTGAGGGCTTCCAGCGTCTCCTTCCTGTTCAACGGGTTGCGGCTGTTTGTCTTCTTGCTGCCAGGAGCCTGGCTGGGGGCAAAACTGGGAGGGGAGCAGGGAATCTATCTGGGAATTCTCGTGGCCAATCTGGCGGCGGGCACCCTGGCCTGGTGGTATGCCCGCCACCGCTTCGAGCTGCTGTGCCATCAGGGCAGGCCCTGATGGCAGGAAAGTAAGCGCAGCAGTTACTCCTTGCGCTCGAACTCCCCTTCGATGGTGGTGCCGCTGCGCGGAGCTTGACCCGGCTGGTCATTGCCCGGCACCTCGTCAAACGGCTGCTGACGGGCCTGAAAACCGCCCATCTGCATCTTGAACTGGTTGCTGCCGATCAGCTTGTCGGCCAGCTTGTTGCGCAGCCAGGGCTGCAGCAGCAGAATGCCGAAGAAGTCGGTCACGAAACCCGGGATGATCAGCAGCAGACCGGCCAGCGCCAGCATCATGCCCCCCATCACCTCACGTCCCGGCATCTCTCCTTGCTGCATCTTCTGCTGCGCGTTGAACAGGGTCTTGATCCCTTCGCTGCGCACCAGCGAGGAGCCCAGCACCGCCGTCAGAATGAGCAAGCCGACGGTCGGCAAGGCACCGATCACGGAGCCGACTTCGATCATCACGGTGAGCTCAAGCACCACCAGACCGACCAACAATAGAAACAACTTGCCCATAACAACCTCAGTGCGGATGAATGTGAATGAACCGCTGGCGAAGTGCGACAACCGCTGATGCCGTTGCCAACCCACCATGGTATCGGTTCCTGTTGATTAAAATGGGGGGTGACGCGCATTTTTCAAGTCCACAGGGTGACGAGGCGCCGGATCCACAGAAAAACCGGCCTGCCAGACTGTGATTGAAGTCATTGTTCTGTCAAAGTAAATCGGTTGATTGCAATATCTGTTTAATGACCACAAGTTATTTGAGGTTGTCTCAAATTTAGTGATCCAGGTCTAATATCAGATACCTCAATTGGGGTAATATCGACGCCAGTAATTAAGGGAGCAAAAAAGCCCCCAACCGCCCCACTCGATGTGTGGTGCTTCAGGATGAACCGTGCGTAAGGAACTCGCGACCACTCGGTGAGGATCGTTTCCATTTATCTGATTTCTGAGGCATTACAATGAGCGACATCAAGAACGTCCGCATTGAAGAAGACCTGCTGGGCACCAAAGAAGTTTCCAACGATCTCTACTACGGTGTGCATACCCTGCGCGCCGTTGAGAACTTCAAGATCAGCACTCAGAAGATTTCTGACGTTCCGGAATTCGTCCGCGGCATGGTACTGACCAAGAAGGCCGCCGCCCTGGCGAACGGCGAACTGGGTACCATCCGTCCTGAAATTGCTGACAAGATCGTAGAAGCCTGCGACCTGATGCTGAACACCGGCAAATGCTTCGACCAGTTCCCGGTCGACGTTTACCAGGGTGGTGCCGGCACCTCCGTCAACATGAACACCAACGAAGTACTGGCCAACATCGCCCTCGAAATCATGGGTCTGGCCAAGGGCCGCTACGACGTCATCAACCCCAATGACCACGTCAACAAGTGCCAGTCCACCAACGATGCCTACCCCACCGGCTTCCGCGTGGCCGTGGTCAACAGCACCGACACCACCCTGCACGCCTTGGAAGCACTGATCGCCGCCTTCGATGCCAAGGCCGCCGAGTTCAAGGGCATCCTGAAGATGGGTCGTACCCAGCTGCAAGATGCGGTGCCGATGACCCTGGGTCAGGAATTCCATGCCTTCGCCGTCACCCTGCGCGAAGAGATCAAGTCCATCAAGCGTTGCCAGGAGCTGCTGCTGGAAGTGAACCTGGGCGCCACCGCCATCGGTACCGGCCTGAACACCCCGCCCGAGTACTCCGCCCTGGCCATCAAGCGCCTGGCCGAGATCACCGGTCGTGCCTATGTTCCGGCTGAAGATCTGATCGAAGCGACCTCCGACTGCGGCGCCTACGTGATGCTGCACGGCGCCATCAAGCGCATGGCGATGAAGCTCTCCAAGATCTGTAACGACCTGCGTCTGCTCTCCTCCGGCCCGCGCACTGCACTCAAAGAGATCAACCTGCCGGAAATGCAGGCTGGCTCCTCCATCATGCCGGCCAAGGTCAACCCGGTCATTCCGGAAGTGGTCAACCAGTCCTGCTTCAAGGTCTTTGGCAACGACGTCACCATCACCTTCGCCGCCGAAGCCGGTCAGCTGCAGCTGAACGTCATGGAGCCGGTGATCGGTCAGGCGATGTTCGAATCCCTGAGCCTGATGGAAAAAGCCTGCATCTCCCTGCGCGAGAAGTGCGTGGAAGGCATCACCGCCAACCCGGAAATCTGCATGAACCACGTGCTGAACTCCATCGGCATCGTGACCTACCTGAACCCCTTCATCGGCCACCACGAAGGCGACATCGTCGGCAAGATCTGTGCTCAGACCGGCAAGAACGTCCGTGAAGTCGTGCTGGAGCGCGGCCTGCTGACCGCCGAGCAGCTGGATGAAATTCTCTCCATCGAGAACCTGATGAACCCGCAATACAAAGCCAAGCGTTATACCCGCGAAGCCACCGTATAAGCGAGCAAATGGGCCGGGTTTATCCCGGCCCATAAAGTCAGTTCCCGATAGGTCTTGCCCAGCCCCATCGGGAATTGGCTTTTCTGCCAAATAAAACCTAAAAAAACTGGAAAATGGAGTGTTCGCTATGATTGGAATCGAGTTACTTGTCGTGCTCGCCGCTATCTATCTGGGGGCCCGGATAGGCAGCATCGGCATCGGCTTTGCCGGTGGTTTGGGGGTACTGGTACTGACCTGGGGTCTGGGGATGCCAATTCCCAGCGACCAGCTGGTCACCTACATCCCCTGGGACGTGATCATGATCATCGCGTCCGTCATCTGCGCCATTGCCTGTATGCAACTGGCCGGTGGCATGGACTATCTGGTCTCCCTGGCCGAGAAAGCCCTGCGCAAGAACCCCAAATACATCACCTTCGCCGCCCCGGTCGTCACCTATCTGATGACCATGCTGGCCGGTACCGGTCACACCGCCTTTTCCACCCTGCCGGTGATCGCCGAAGTGGCCAAGGAGCAGGGCATTCGCCCGTCCCGTCCGCTCTCCATCGCCGTCATCGCCTCCCAGATCGCCATCACCGCCTCGCCCATCTCCGCGGCCGTGGTTGCCTTCTCCGGCATGCTTGAGCCGTTTGGCGTGGATTACCTGACCCTGCTGGCCATCTGCATCCCCTCCACCTTCATTGCCTGCATCCTCGGTGCCTTCGTCGCCAACATGCTGGGCAAGCCGCTCGACCAGGACGAAGTCTACCTGGAGCGCAAGGCCAAGGGGCTGATCAAGCTGCGCGGCACCACCAAGCTGGAACTCAAGCCTTACGCCAAGGTATCGGTCTGGATCTTCATCGCCGCCATCGTGGCCGTGATGGCCTACGCCACCGCCATCTCCGGTAAAGTGGGCCTGATCGCCAACCCGCCGATCCCCCGTGATGGCGCCATCATGGGCATCATGCTGGCCGCGGCCACCATCATGACCCTGGTCTGCAAGCTGGACGCCACCCAGGTCACCAACATGCCGACCTTCAAGTCCGGCATGTCCGCCTGTATCTGCGTACTGGGCGTGGCCTGGCTGGGTAACGTCTTCGTGAAAGGCAACATGGACACCATCCAGCTGATCGCCGGCGACCTGCTCAACCAGTACTCCTGGCTGCTGGCCGTGGTGCTGTTCTTTGCCGCCATGCTGCTCTATTCACAAGGCGCCACCACCAAGGCCTTGATGCCGGCCGCTCTGGCACTGGGTGTCAGCCCGCTGACCGCCATCGCCTCCTTCGCCGCCGTGAGCGCCCTGTTCGTACTGCCGACCTACCCGACCCTGCTGGCCGCGGTCGAAATGGACGACACCGGCTCCACCCGCATCGGCAAGGCGGTATTCAATCACCCCTTCTTCGTACCGGGTGTTGCCACCATCGCCATCGCCGTGGCGCTGGGCTTCTTCTTCGGTGGCATGATGCTCTAACCAGCATTTAATTCCACAAACACGCAAACGGCCCTGTTCGGGCCGTTTTTTATACCTGCTTTTCAGGTCAAATCATTAATTAATCCTTGTGCGCTTCAGTTTCTATCAAGGCGCGAATTCAGATAATAACTGCAACACCCATGGTGCATAGGAGAGAAGAGGCCAACTGCCGGTTCTGGTACGCTTC
>NZ_JAPCIV010000063.1:0-12379 GCF_027707585.1 Aeromonas sp. QDB39
TGCAAAGTAAAATGGAGGGTTTTCTTGCCGCCAAGGATCTGATGGCGCAGGGGATCAAGATCTGATCAAGAGACAGCACCTGGACAGCTTCAAAAAGATTTGGTGAGTGCACCGGACCTATGTGGTGGCCGGTGCCTGGGATTGTGTGATTGATGGGAAGAGCGGGGAGGGGGGGGAGTCAAATTCATCCTGCCGGCGGTTCTCGGCGAACGGGATGCTATAGGGACTTCAGTAACAGTCCACGGAGAAAGTCCTGCTGTGAGATAGAGCAGGCTTTGAACCCGCGAAACACACCACTATCGACAAGGATTTCGTCATAACGCCCTGCGGTATCTCTATAAATCAGACGTCGCTTTCCAATTCCGTCGACCAACCCATCAACTAAGCGCACTACCTGTTCGGCGCTGTTGGTGATAGTTGCGCCGCGGTCAAGATCCAGAAGGATCAGCATGGTCTCGTCCTGGTACACAATGTCAAACCCGGGTGTTTGCAAAGCGTTTGCTCCCTATACCTCTGTTGAACCTACCCAGGCATCGCCAAGGTATGCATTCGCTCCCTGAAGCCGCTCCAGGGGGATATCGAGAGCACACAGGCTTTCATGTGTCCAACCTTCCGCCGGAGGGGAGTATTCAAAGATGACTACGGCCTTGTCGAACAGGTCGACGATCTGCAACTGACAGTGAATTAATGAGGGGGTCAGAATCACGCATTCACCAGGTAAAACATCAGTGATGAACTTCATGGCAAATCTATTCTCCCTGATTAACTCTGTTCATCTACAAGAACGGCGTGAATGGTGTTGTGCGGCATTGCTTTTTTGATCACTCCAGCCCTTTCAATTTCATTCACCAATTCGTCGCAAATGAGATGCTGCTCGCTTTTCTGATATGGCTTATGGGGGGAGGACAGGTACCACCCCGTCCCCCGGTTGGCAAGTTTCCATCCGGCACGCAGAAGCTCGATAATGTCGCGCACTTCCATATCTGTTCCCCAGTTTACTTCTCTATGTTGATCGCTGCCAAAAGCTTGTTCACCCTAACCATGTCTTCGTCGCTATGAGTAGGCCCGCTGTGGTACAAGCGACCGCACTCTTGGCATTCGAAGAGAAACCCGCCAGCCAGCGGTTCGCTGGTGAAAGACACGTCTGAATGGCATTCGCAACACAGATGCAGACCATCAGTGTCGACAATGGTCTGAACAGATTCATAATGGTCAACATTCGGTGCAAGGCAGTGCTTATCGGGGTCTGACGCTCAGTGGAACGAAAACTCACGTTAAGGGATTTTGGTCATGAGATTATCAAAAAGGATCTTCACCTAGATCCTTTTAAATTAAAAATGAAGTTTTAAATCAATCTAAAGTATATATGAGTAAACTTGGTCTGACAGTTACCAATGCTTAATCAGTGAGGCACCTATCTCAGCGATCTGTCTATTTCGTTCATCCATAGTTGCCTGACTCCCCGTCGTGTAGATAACTACGATACGGGAGGGCTTACCATCTGGCCCCAGTGCTGCAATGATACCGCGAGACCCACGCTCACCGGCTCCAGATTTATCAGCAATAAACCAGCCAGCCGGAAGGGCCGAGCGCAGAAGTGGTCCTGTAACTTTATCCGCCTCCATCCAGTCTATTAATTGTTGCCGGGAAGCTAGAGTAAGTAGTTCGCCAGTTAATAGTTTGCGCAACGTTGTTGCCATTGCTGCAGGCATCGTGGTGTCACGCTCGTCGTTTGGTATGGCTTCATTCAGCTCCGGTTCCCAACGATCAAGGCGAGTTACATGATCCCCCATGTTGTGCAAAAAAGCGGTTAGCTCCTTCGGTCCTCCGATCGTTGTCAGAAGTAAGTTGGCCGCAGTGTTATCACTCATGGTTATGGCAGCACTGCATAATTCTCTTACTGTCATGCCATCCGTAAGATGCTTTTCTGTGACTGGTGAGTACTCAACCAAGTCATTCTGAGAATAGTGTATGCGGCGACCGAGTTGCTCTTGCCCGGCGTCAACACGGGATAATACCGCACCACATAGCAGAACTTTAAAAGTGCTCATCATTGGAAAACGTTCTTCGGGGCGAAAACTCTCAAGGATCTTACCGCTGTTGAGATCCAGTTCGATGTAACCCACTCGTGCACCCAACTGATCTTCAGCATCTTTTACTTTCACCAGCGTTTCTGGGTGAGCAAAAACAGGAAGGCAAAATGCCGCAAAAAAGGGAATAAGGGCGACACGAAAATGTTGAATACTCATACTCTTCCTTTTTCAATATTATTGAAGCATTTACCAGGGTTATTGTCTCATGAGCGGATACATATTTGAATGTATTTAGAAAAATAAACAAATAGGGGTTCCGCGCACATTTCCCCGAAAAGTGCCACCTGACGTCTAAGAAACCATTATTATCATGACATTAACCTATAAAAATAGGCGTATCACGAGGCCTGTGGGAGGAAAATAAAGTGTCATCCTAACTACAGGACCCTGCAACGTAGCAATTCCTGCAAAAATCCATTTAAAACAATGACTTATTTCAATTCTGCCATCTGCAAGCGTTTTGTGGGGATGGAGGCCGGAATCATTAAAGTATCATCCTAATTTTCGCTCAACCTTGGAAAATGCTGAGAATCGTAAAAATAAAGTTTCATCCTTTCCGCTACTAGTTCAAGGCTTTCTTCCGGCCGCCGGCAACAACGCTGCTTGGCTGAGGCGATCCACTTGCGCTACCGCTCACTGATCAGATCGAACTTGAACTCGACGAGCAGCCAACCATCAGGCCGAGCGTGATCGCCAAAAAAAACGGATCATGCGAAATCCTTCGTTGAGTTTGGCGCGGGTTTTAGCAAATCAGCTGGCCCGCGATCCGGTTGAGAGTGATCCGAAGCGGTCCTTGACGACCGGCACAAATCGGCCGATTCTGTTGAAAAAGTAGCTTTAGCGGCAGCCTGCCGATCAGGTGTGCCTGCTGTCGAAGTGGCTGCAAGCCACTTCAAGTTGCCTTCCGGCGTTTCACTGAGCGTCCTTGCTCAGGTTTAAGGGTTAATTTGAGGGTTTCTGCTCGTAGCAGGCATACCTATCCCGTCAGCGGTGGCCCTTGAGGCAAAAGCTTGGCCATGCGGCGCAGGTTCTGCACCATCGCAGCCAAGGTGAATTCGTCAGTGGCACCCGTTAGGCCACGCAGTCGTAAACGGTCGAGTTTCATGATCCGTTTGAGGTGGGCGAAAAGCATCTCCACCTTCTTTCGTTCGCAGCGAGAGACGAGGTACTCCGGTGTCTTGGCGATGCGTCGAGCCACGTCGCGGGCAGCCTCATGGATGCTGCGGACGATCTTCCGATTCGGCGTGTTGGGGCAGCATTTCGCTTTCAACGGGCAGGTGGCGCAGTCGGTTTGGCTGGAGCGGTAAATGACGGTTTTGGCCTTAGTTACCCGCGACCTTTGCTGGGTGAAGGCGCGCCATTCACTGCGTAGCGGTTTGCCGGCTGGGCAGCGATATTCATTGGCGTCCTGACTCCAGTGAAAGTCGTTACTGGAGAGGCTGTCGTCCTTGCGCTCGGTCTTGTCCCACACCGGCACATGCGGTTCGATGTCCTTTTCTTCGACCATCCAGGCCAGCATCGGGGCGGTGCCATAAGCGGTATCGCCGATAAGGCGTTCCGGTGTGAGATCGAACTGCGCCTCGACACGCTCGACCATCGTCCTAGTCGAATCGACTTCGGCGGTACGGTGCGCCGGGGTAGCTTCCACGTCCATGATCACACCGTGCTCAGTGTCGATCAGGTAATTCGTGGAGTAGGCAAAAAAGGCCGGGCCACCTGGCGCTGCTGTCCAACGGGACTGAGGATCAGTGAGCGAAATTTTCTTGGGAAGAGCCTCAGCCAGCGCCTCTTCATCAAGGGCTTCGAGGTACTCGCGCACTGCGCGGCTGCTGAGCTTTGGATCGTTCCAATCGACCTCATCTCCCGCCACCCCACGTTGCCGGCTGGCATCCGCCTTAATGATGCTGGCGTCGACGGCGAAACCTTCACCCTTGACTAGGCCGGCTGCCATGCAGCGCCGCAGCACCTCATTGAATAACCAGCGGAATAGATCGCTGTCACGAAAACGCCCATGGCGATTCTTCGAGAAGGTCGAGTGATTGGGGACTTCGTCTTCCAGACCCAACCGGCAGAACCAGCGATAGGCCAGGTTCAGGTGCACCTCTTCGCACAATCGCCGCTCGGAACGAATGCCATAGCAGTAGCCGACGACCAGCATGCGCACCATCAACTCCGGGTCAATCGAGGGACGCCCGATGGGGCTATAGAAATCTGCCAGGTAGGCACGTAGATCACTGAGATCCAAGCACTGGTCGATGCTGCGCAGGAGATGTTGGGCCGGGACGTGATCTTCCAGATTGAACGAGTAGAACAGGCGCTGCTGTCCTCCCGGTAACTGTCCCATCATGCTGTTCGCCCCCACGCTCGCTGACAAAGCAATTTTGCCAACGGCATGGGGAGGCCGCTACTTTTTCAACAGAATCGGCCGCACACAGCCATTCGGCTCAACAGAACCCTGCCTTTACCCCACCAAACTCCGGAAACTCGCCCGGTAGTCCGTCGGCTTGAGATGCACATGTTGGCTGAGGTCGCCGGGTAGCGTGAACAGGCGCGGACCGTCCCGAAACTGGAACACGCGATACAGATGGAATTGATCGCCCGCCTCCTTGGAGAATTCGAGTTCGTTGTGGCTGACCAAGAAAGACGAGCCTACCCCGCCATTGGTGGTTTTCACCTCGATGAAGCGCTCATGGGCGTCCTCTTCGAACGACAGGATGTCGAACCCCGCACCGTCTCCCTGGGTGTCGGACACCCAATCCAGCCGCTGAAAAAGCTCTGGGTGGCCGAGCTCGGTCAGGCGTTGCTGTTCGTAGCCAATCACCCACTGCTCCCCTGCCCGGCCCAGCTTGCGGTTGGCTTCATCGCGAGCGGCATAATCGAACTTTCGCGGTAGGCGTTGCCGTAGAGATGCCGGGGTACGCACAAGCACTTCACGGGCGGGTGGTTCTACCAAAGCCGCTCGGTAGGTTTTGTCACCCGGAAGTTTTACCTCCTCCAGGGCATCGACAAGAGCGCCGACCGTCTGCTGATGTTCCAGAACGTAGGCGTGTACGGATTTACGCAGCAGCAGTTGGCTGTTGCCGCGTGGCTTGTAGCCGTTGATATAGGGCAGGCCCAGGGCATCGAGTACGGCGCTAATGTTCTGGTGCTTGAGCTCGACTGAAGACTTGCTGCGACCGTTCAGCAGTTGGCGCAGTGCCTGGTTGTGCTCGGACTTGTGGTACGGCTCCCCAGCCGCCTCGGCACGCAGCATGTCGAAATAGTCTTCGACCGTGGCCAGGACCTCTTCTTCGGACCAGTCTTCGCCGATGCGAATGATGCGAAACCCGAGCCGCGTCAGCGCCGGAACGACGGTCGTCTCGCCACCGGAGAAGCTGTCAGCAGTGAGCGGGCCCTGCTCGGGAAATTGCTTGCCGAAGGCCACACCGGCGATGGCCTTGGAATCGCAATCGGTGCCGGTCTTCGGATCACGTACCAGGAAGTCGCGGGACTTGCCGTAGCCGTGGCGCGCCAGGAATTTCGTGCGGCCCAGTTGCACGAACTCATCGATGGCAGCCTGCACGGCGGCGGGGCTTCGAAGCTGGGAGAGTTGAGACACAGGGTCCTTCCTTACTGTCATGGTGTGCCGGGAACCGCCGAGCCACGAGATTATGAGTAGCCCCTGAACAGAAACGTCACGATAAAAGCCGTGAACGCCACCAGGCCCATTAAATCCCTTGCGTATTTGCAGCCCGTGCTGTCCAAACCTGTACCAGGTCCGATCAACACGCTCCAACCATTGAGGTACGAAAACACCGCCTGACCGAACAAAAAATGCGTGATAGCCGCCGCAGCCATGACGCCGGAATCGTCAGACAGGCTGTAGCTGTTGACCATTGCCCTGTACGCCTGCATCTGAAATGGCTATTGCCCTGATGGGAGCCGGCTTTTCAGCCACCGACACCAGCGATGCCGTCAATATTCTTTACCCGATAACCATGACCGTACAAGCTAACAAGGCCTGGCAAGCCAGCGGACTTAAAAAGTCTTTTTTTCTACCATCCCACAAAAAAGTTCGTGGTGGAGAAAAGATAAGCTATGCAAGGCTTTAGGAGACGTGGTTTTTCAGGATGACGAAGAACGATTCGGCGCTAGGTGCAACATAGGTGCATCGCACGAGCGCTAGGAACGGCGAAAAAAGGCGGACGTGGCGAAATCGGTAGACGCAGCAGACTTTAAAATTGGAGTGCCCGCGGGGAAATCCGCGGAGTAGAACCGCTCAAAGTCGGGGAACGCTAACGGGCAATACCCTAAGCCAATCCCGAGCCAAGCCCCTTCGGGGGAAGGTGTAGAGACTGGACGGGCGGCGCCTAAAGCCTTCGGGCAATGGCGAAGGGACAGTCCAGACCACGAACGTCATCAGACGGCGGCGAAAGTCGAGGTGGTACGAAAATCTGCTTCTCTGTGAGAGTACGGGTTCGAGTCCCGTCGTCCGCACCACAAAGCCAAACATCCCTGCGATGATCGACCTCTGGGCGTTTGGTCGTGAGCCCGCCACCCTCGCGCTACGCTTTGCGCAGGCGTCGAAGGCGATCAGGTGCGCCCATCGATTCCGTCGAGCACCATCGCTGCGAGTTCATCGCTGGTGTGTGCACCACTATCGAGAACACGGGTTGTGCATGGAAGCCGTTCCCTTGCGGCCAAGCATCGGGCGACATTCGCTAATCGCCACTCTCGAATCTCCGCATTTCGATTCGGGTCAGGATGCATGGTCTGGTTCGCGATCCGGTGACGCAATAGGTCCTCGTTGAGCGTCAGAAAGATGTGCAGCAGCTGATCGTCGATCCGCCTTACCCCGTCGAGTATCTCAGTCAGATAGTCCGGGTGCACGAGCGTCATTGGGATGATGATGTCCTGCGAGTAATTCCTTCGAATCTCCCTGACCGCCGCGATCGTAAGTCCCCTCCACAAGGGGAGATCCTGATAGTCTCCGCTCGCTGGCATGGGGACCGTTTCTTTCACCACGAACCCGATTTCCTCGGGGTCAAAGATCAGCGATTTGGAACGCCGATCGCGCAGCCGCTTAGCGAGCGTCGTCTTTCCGGCGCCGAAAGGTCCGTTGATCCAGATTATCATTGTCGACGGCCTCTAACCTGAAGGCTCGCAAGAGCGCTCGACGGCCTCGTGCGGAGGCACGATCGGAGTGGTTCCGAAATGCTTCTCAAGATAGGTGACGCCGAACGTCACGATGTCCTGCGCGTCGAACAGGTAGCACTGAGCAAAGCCCACGACACCTTCTCGATGGCGACCGAGCTTCACGTAAGCATTTGCTATAGTTTCAACCGCATCCGGCTTTCCTTCGATAGCAAAGCAATCGAGAATGCCGTTTGAATCGTAATCCGATGCCGTTTTCCAGGCGACTTCACCGTCTCTTCCAAGCATCGGCATCTCATACGTCACCCACCGTTTGTTGGGGATATCGGCAACCGCCTCGGCGTAGTGCAATGCGGTAACGGAGTTTAGCGGCGCACCCAACAGCAGGGCCTTCCCGCCAAGGCGAACGAACCGCTCGACGGGCGATCCTTCCCCCAAGGCGTGACCGAGTTCGTGAGGCTCCGTCAGCGTTTCAGCCAGCGGACCAACCGCGACCATCGATGCATCGGGGTGCGCGCTGCGCCGCGCGCCGGGGGCTTGAACCAGAAATTGATTCAGCAGGCCGAACCCACGGTAAGTCCCGGCTGTTGCGGGATCGAACGGCAGCCAGGTACGGCGGGCTTCGTCATCCAGCCGAGCGCCATTCAGAGTCTCCTCGTAGGGTGATCGGTCCCACGACGCGTATCCCATCACAGTGCCAGTCGGCCCAACCGCGGAGCGTAACGCGGCAACGACCGTCTCCGCTCCTCCTTCGACCGGACCAATCGCTTTAAGTGAGGCATGCACCATCAAGAGGTCACCGGTTTGGACTCCGAGTTTTTGAAGCGCCTCCGTTATTGCCTTCCGCGTATGCATCGCGATATCTCCTCTAAACTGCAAAACACTATACGGGGTCTGACGCTCAGTGGAACGAAAACTCACGTTAAGGGATTTTGGTCATGAGATTATCAAAAAGGATCTTCACCTAGATCCTTTTAAATTAAAAATGAAGTTTTAAATCAATCTAAAGTATATATGAGTAAACGGCACTGTTGCAAATAGTCGGTGGTGATAAACTTATCATCCCCTTTTGCTGATGGAGCTGCACATGAACCCATTCAAAGGCCGGCATTTTCAGCGTGACATCATTCTGTGGGCCGTACGCTGGTACTGCAAATACGGCATCAGTTACCGTGAGCTGCAGGAGATGCTGGCTGAACGCGGAGTGAATGTCGATCACTCCACGATTTACCGCTGGGTTCAGCGTTATGCGCCTGAAATGGAAAAACGGCTGCGCTGGTACTGGCGTAACCCTTCCGATCTTTGCCCGTGGCACATGGATGAAACCTACGTGAAGGTCAATGGCCGCTGGGCGTATCTGTACCGGGCCGTCGACAGCCGGGGCCGCACTGTCGATTTTTATATCTCCTCCCGTCGTAACAGCAAAGCTGCATACCGGTTTCTGGGTAAAATCCTCAACAACGTGAAGAAGTGGCAGATCCCGCGATTCATCAACACGGATAAAGCGCCCGCCTATGGTCGCGCGCTTGCTCTGCTCAAACGCGAAGGCCGGTGCCCGTCTGACGTTGAACACCGACAGATTAAGTACCGGAACAACGTGATTGAATGCGATCATGGCAAACTGAAACGGATAATCGGCGCCACGCTGGGATTTAAATCCATGAAGACGGCTTACGCCACCATCAAAGGTATTGAGGTGATGCGTGCACTACGCAAAGGCCAGGCCTCAGCATTTTATTATGGTGATCCCCTGGGCGAAATGCGCCTGGTAAGCAGAGTTTTTGAAATGTAAGGCCTTTGAATAAGACAAAAGGCTGCCTCATCGCTAACTTTGCAACAGTGCCGGATTGAATATAACCGACGTGACTGTTACATTTAGGTGGCTAAACCCGTCAAGCCCTCAGGAGTGAATCATGACCGTAGTCACGACCGCCGATACCTCCCAACTGTACGCACTTGCAGCCCGACATGGGCTCAAGCTCCATGGCCCGCTGACTGTCAATGAGCTTGGGCTCGACTATAGGATCGTGATCGCCACCGTCGACGATGGACGTCGGTGGGTGCTGCGCATCCCGCGCCGAGCCGAGGTAAGCGCGAAGGTCGAACCAGAGGCGCGGGTGCTGGCAATGCTCAAGAATCGCCTGCCGTTCGCGGTGCCGGACTGGCGCGTGGCCAACGCCGAGCTCGTTGCCTATCCCATGCTCGAAGACTCGACTGCGATGGTCATCCAGCCTGGTTCGTCCACGCCCGACTGGGTCGTGCCGCAGGACTCGGAGGTCTTCGCGGAGAGCTTCGCGACCGCGCTCGCCGCCCTGCATGCCGTCCCCATTTCCGCCGCCGTGGATGCGGGGATGCTCATCCGTACACCGACGCAGGCCCGTCAGAAGGTGGCCGACGACGTTGACCGCGTCCGACGCGAGTTCGTGGTGAACGACAAGCGCCTCCACCGGTGGCAGCGCTGGCTCGACGACGATTCGTCGTGGCCAGATTTCTCCGTGGTGGTGCATGGCGATCTCTACGTGGGCCATGTGCTCATCGACAACACGGAGCGCGTCAGCGGGATGATCGACTGGAGCGAGGCCCGCGTTGATGACCCTGCCATCGACATGGCCGCGCACCTTATGGTCTTTGGTGAAGAGGGGCTCGCGAAGCTCCTCCTCACGTATGAAGCGGCCGGTGGCCGGGTGTGGCCGCGGCTCGCCCACCACATCGCGGAGCGCCTTGCGTTCGGGGCGGTCACCTACGCACTCTTCGCCCTCGACTCGGGTAACGAAGAGTACCTCGCTGCGGCGAAGGCGCAGCTCGCCGCAGCGGAATGAGCGAACGTCGATATAGCCCGCTCGCGACGCTGTTCGCGGCGACCTTTCTCTTCCGGATCGGCAACGCGGTGGCGGCCCTCGCGCTTCCATGGTTCGTCCTGTCTCATACAAAGAGCGCGGCCTGGGCGGGCGCCACGGCCGCTAGCAGCGTCATCGCGACCATCATCGGCGCGTGGGTTGGTGGTGGCCTCGTCGATCGGTTCGGGCGCGCGCCCGTCGCATTGATCTCGGGTGTGGTGGGCGGCGTGGCCATGGCGAGCATCCCACTGCTCGATGCCGTTGGCGCCCTCTCGAACACTGGGCTGATCGCTTGCGTGGTGCTCGGTGCCGCGTTCGACGCACCCGGTATGGCCGCGCAGGACAGTGAGCTGCCCAAACTCGGCCACGTCGCCGGGCTCTCCGTTGAGCGCGTCTCGTCACTGAAAGCGGTGATCGGGAACGTCGCGATTCTAGGTGGCCCGGCCCTTGGGGGGGCCGCAATCGGCCTGCTTGGCGCTGCGCCAACGCTCGGGCTGACGGCGTTCTGCTCCGTCCTTGCAGGTCTGCTCGGCGCGTGGGTGCTTCCCGCGCGTGCCGCTCGGACGATGACCACGACGGCGACTCTCTCCATGCGCGCCGGCGTCGCTTTTCTCTGGAGCGAACCCCTGCTGCGCCCTCTCTTTGGTATAGTGATGATCTTCGTGGGCATCGTTGGCGCCAACGGCAGCGTCATCATGCCTGCGCTGTTTGTAGATGCAGGACGCCAAGTAGCAGAGCTCGGGCTGTTCTCCTCAATGATGGGGGCTGGTGGTCTCCTTGGCATTGCCATTCATGCGTCGGTCGGCGCCCGGATATCAGCGCAGAACTGGCTGGCGGTGGCATTTTGTGGCTCTGCGGTGGGCTCGCTTCTGCTTTCACAGTTGCCAGGCGTGCCGGTGCTGATGTTGTTGGGCGCGCTCGTGGGACTGCTGACCGGCTCAGTCTCTCCCATTCTCAACGCTGCCATCTACAACCGCACGCCGCCAGAACTTCTCGGCCGGGTACTCGGCACGGTCTCGGCGGTGATGCTGTCAGCCTCGCCCATGGTTATGCTTGCGGCCGGCGCGTTTGTCGACCTTGCTGGTCCGCTCCCTGGCCTCGTTGTATCGGCCGTGTTTGCGGGGCTCGTGGCTCTACTCTCGCTCCGTCTTCAATTTGCTACAATGGCGGCGGCAGCCACAGCCTCCGCCCCAACCCATACAGAAGGTGAACACTGATGCCCCGCCCCAAGCTCAAGTCCGATGACGAGGTACTCGAGGCCGCCACCGTAGTGCTGAAGCGTTGCGGTCCCATAGAGTTCACGCTCAGCGGAGTAGCAAAGGAGGTGGGGCTCTCCCGCGCAGCGTTAATCCAGCGCTTCACCAACCGCGATACGCTGCTGGTGAGGATGATGGAGCGCGGCGTCGAGCAGGTGCGGCATTACCTGAATGCGATACCGATAGGCGCAGGGCCGCAAGGGCTCTGGGAATTTTTGCAGGTGCTCGTTCGGAGCATGAACACTCGCAACGACTTCTCGGTGAACTATCTCATCTCCTGGTACGAGCTCCAGGTGCCGGAGCTACGCACGCTTGCGATCCAGCGGAACCGCGCGGTGGTGGAGGGGATCCGCAAGCGACTGCCCCCAGGTGCTCCTGCGGCAGCTGAGTTGCTCCTGCACTCGGTCATCGCTGGCGCGACGATGCAGTGGGCCGTCGATCCGGATGGTGAGCTAGCTGATCATGTGCTGGCTCAGATCGCTGCCATCCTGTGTTTAATGTTTCCCGAACACGACGATTTCCAACTCCTCCAGGCACATGCGTAAACGGAGGTGTGCAGAGTCCCTGCGGCAGGCGACGAACACGACCGTCGTCGATTAGTACCGGTACGGTCGGTGGTATCGAAGTCTTGATCACCACTCAGGTCTACGGCTTACAAATGGTGACCATCCCGATACTTGCGTCAGAGCACCGGGCCGATTCTTTGACAGTGAATCACTCCCGTAAGGTTGTGCCGGTGTGGGTGTCCCGGGTCGAGACGATACTCCGCCAATGCGCCCAGCAAACAACCTGGCCATCGCAGGTGGTGGGGAGCGGTGTGGCGGATGAGTTGGACAAGTTGGTGTAGCAGCACGAGCACGGCGAGATAACATCGCAGGAGTTCGACATGCTCAAGAGACAGCTGATTGCGAATCGCGATGCAGATTCATAACCCGATTGCGGGTTGGCTTCACTCCACCATCACCGAGCAGACTAGCACGGCGGGCTCTGTTGCAAAGATTGGCGGCAGTCAGAGGTAGGCTGTCGCTCTGCGCCGATCAGGCGGCTGCTGCGAAATGGT
>NZ_JAPCIV010000064.1:0-12087 GCF_027707585.1 Aeromonas sp. QDB39
GCAAAGTAAAATGGAGGGTTTTCTTGCCGCCAAGGATCTGATGGCGCAGGGGATCAAGATCTGATCAAGAGACAGCCACCCAGTTGTCCGGTGCCTGACAACTGCTGTGGTATCTGACGGTCGTGTCAGCATTATGGTAATAGTTGTGGGATACATTTTTCCCCTGCTGCGCCATGGTCGTGATCACACACTGCAGCTCTTCGGCGATAGGGTGACCATTGCGCAACATGAATATATTTTCCGACAATTGCTGGCTTTTATTGTCGATCGAGAAATAACTGATGGCCTCTTTGCCGACCAGAATGGAAACCTGTTCGTCAGCATAATGAGGAATGCGTTTTATCGGCGGCAACAGGGCGTCAATTTTCAATTTCAGCGCATTTTCCGTATCGCTGGTCATATAAAGCGAGACATGGCTGAGATTGATGGTCCGCAAGGTGTTGGCGGTGGCATAGCTATATATCACCACTGCCAGCGAGGTGAGTGATACCAGCAGCAGCAGCAACAACACGATACGCTTTGGGCTGAAATACCTGTCATATTTGCGACGTGTATATTGGCGGCGGATCTGGGGCGCATTGGCTGGTGCCATCTGATTATCCGCGGGCACGGCCGATTCTTCTGTCTCGCCGACGACCTCGATAGGGGCACAAAAGATATATCCCACTCGTGGAATGGTATCGATCGCATCCATCAAACCGAATGATTCCAGCTTTCTTCTCAATGAGAGGATCTGCCGGTTCAGGTTGGTATCGGTATTGTCCTGGTTTGGCCACAAGGCATCTTGCAGTTTGCTTCTTGGAATGACACTGCCTGCCTCATCACACAGCATTTCGAGCAGCTCGGCTTCTTTGTTGCTGAGCTTGATGTCCTTTTCTCCCTTAGAGAGTCGGAATATTGCCGCGGAGAAAAATATCTCCTCTGCAATTTTATAATTTTTGTTACTCATGTGTGACTCGCCTTACTGCCAAGGAGAGCATTTTACCACCATGCAGTCTTTGTTCAAATAATGCAAAATTGACAATGTCTTTAACTATCAAACGGTTACCTTTCCATTGAAATGCATGATGGCGGATATGGTACTACAGGTAATTAATTCAGTTCAAAAAACGTGCAAAAAAATAGCCATTTATGTAATCGTTCTCACTTACTTGGGCCTGTGAGGAAGATTTTGACACCGCCAGCATTTTCTTTCGAATAATGTGCGTATTTGGATGACTCCTGCATGCCAGGTCCTGTCGCAGGAGTGATTATTGCGCCTTAAGAATATTCTGATATTGCTTGCGCTGCGGCTTGAGGTGACCGCCCAGATCGGGCCAGGGGTGCCACTGGTCCGGCACCATGAAACCGGGCAGAACCTGCCGGATCCAGGCCGCCAGCTCGGCAGGGGACACAGATTCGCCATGCCAGTCGATGAAGGCGGCCGGGCGCTGCCCCCACTCATCGCTCGGTACCGGCACCACCAGCGCCTGCGCCACGGCGGGGTGATCCACCAGTCGCTGCTCTATTGTCTCGGGCTGGATATTCTCGCCCCCGGAGATGAAGAGGTTGTCGAGCCGCCCCTCCACCACCAGTTCGCCATCCGCGGTGAAATGCCCCTTGTCGCGGGTGTGGAACCAGCCTGCCTCATCGAGCAGCCGCTCCAGCTCGCCAGCTTTGAAATAGCCTGCAAACAGGGTGTCACCGCGTACGCAGATCTCCCCCTGCTGGATGCAGACCTCCCGTCCCGGCAGCGCCTTGCCTACCACGCCGGCGGTGGACGGCCGACCGGTGCAGACCTGGCTGCCCATCTCGGAGAGGCCGTAACTCACCTTGGGCTCCAGCCCCATGGCGCTCAGCCGGTTCACCAGGGGCTGGGGAATGGCGGCGCCGCCGAGCAGCAACTCGCGCAGCCGGGTACGGGCGGGGTCAAAGCCCTCCGCTAGCAGTCGCCAGAGCTGGGTCGGCACCAGGGAGAGATGGGTGATGGGTTGCTGCTCGAGCCGCTCCCTGAGCGGGCGGCTGCGATCGTCCAGCACCAGGGCTGCACCCGCCAGAAAGACCCGGAACAGGATGGCGTAACCGCCGACATGAAACAGCGGCAGGGAGAGCAGCCAGCCGCACTCGGCGTCGAGCGGGAGCACGGCGGCCGAGCCCCGCGCCGAGGCCAGATGATTGGCCAGCCGGTGTACCACGGCCTTGGGCGTGCCGCTGGAGCCCGAGGTGAGGATCATGTTGTTGAGCCGGGCTGGATCCAGCATGCAGTCGCCCTCGTCCACCGCCAGCTCATGGGTGAAGTCGAGCCGCAGTGGCTGCCAGTTGCCGGCCGGGATCTCGCCTGCCGACCAGCAGGCCCTGACGGCGAGCAGGGCCGCCAGCTCGGCTTGCCGCGCCAATGGAAAGGCAGGGTTGAGCGGGCAGAAGACGATGCCGCTGCGCACGCAGGCCCAGGCCAGCAACAGGTCGGGCAGGGCGCCGCGCACCACGGCGGCGAGGCGATCACCGGCCTGCAGGCCCGCCTGCCCCAGCTGCTGGCATAGGCCGTTGAGTCTGGCATCCAGCTGTTGGTAGCTGAGCGGGGCGGCGGCGTGAATGGCGATGCGGTCCGGGGCGGACCTCGCCCAGTGACGCACCGGGCAGGGTTGCAGAGGGTGGTGATGGTCAGATAGCGGTGGCATGCAGGCCCCTTCAGTCACGGTGAAACAGGGGCTCCAGCAGGCTCAGGTCGGGTTTGCCGGTCGCGTCCAGCAGATCGGCGGCCAGCCAGCGTTTGGTATCCAGGCCGGGGGCCTGATCCGGCGCCCATTCGCCCGCCAGATGGAACAGCTGGTTCAGGCCGAGGCCGGATTCGAAGCAGGAGGAGACGATCACCTTGAGGCGCAGCTCGCGAGCGCGGGCGACCAGTGCCTCGCAGTGGGCCAGGGAGCCGAGCAGGGTGGGCTTGAGCACCAGGGCGCGCAGCTGGGGGATGGGCTCCCACGGCTTACCTTGGGCCAGCAGTTCGTCGATGGCCACCGGCATGCCGGTGCGATTGGCCACGAAGGCGATGTCGGCAAAGTCGGCGCAGGGGTCTTCCAGGTACTCGATCCGGTTTGGATCCAGATGGCCGCAGAAGGCCCAGGCCTCCTCGCGGGTCCAGCCCTGGTTGGCGTCCAGCACCAGCTTGAGGGTAGGGATGCGGTCGCACAGCAGGCGGATCAGCGCCAGCTCGTCGCGCATGGGGTAACGGGCCACTTTCAGCTTGGCCTTGCTGGGGGTCTTGTGCAGCCAGTTCTTCCAGTGCTTGAGCAGCTCCTGGGGGGAACCCTGGATAAGCGGATAAGGCTCCGGCAGCGGGGTGGTCTGGGCAGGCCAGCAGCGGCGGGCGCAGTCCAGCCCGAATTGCACCGAAGGAAGCTGCGGGGCGATCTCCTGCCCCGCAGCCATCCGTTCCAGACAGGCGATGGCTTCGGCTTGCGCCTCGGCCAGGCTCTCGCGGGAGAAGCCCGGCAGGGGGGCGATTTCCCCCCAGCCGTCGTCAACGCGGACCAGCAGGCCCTCTCGCGCCACCTCCACCTTGCCGTGAAAGGTCAGGGGCTGGGTAAAAGGCAGTTGGTAGCGATAGAGAGCGAGTGTCATCAGGGATTCCGCTTGTATTTGGAGAAGTCGGGACGGCGTTTCTCGTTGAACGCGTTGCGCCCTTCCTGACCCTCTTCGGTCATGTAGAACAGCATGGTGGCATTCCCCGCCAGCTCCTGCAAGCCGGCCTGGCCGTCGCAGTCGGCGTTGAGGGCGGCCTTCAGGCAGCGCAGCGCCATCGGGCTGTTCTGCAGCATCTCGCGGCACCAGCGCACGGTTTCACGCTCCAGCTCCGCCAGCGGCACGACGGTGTTGACCAGCCCCATGTCGAGGGCTTGCTTGGCATCGTACATACGGCACAGGAACCAGATCTCGCGGGCCTTCTTCTGGCCGACGATGCGCGCCATGTAGGAGGCACCCCAGCCGCCGTCGAAGGAGCCCACTTTCGGACCGGTCTGGCCAAACTGGGCGTTGTCGGCGGCGATGGTCAGATCGCACATCATGTGCAGCACGTGGCCGCCACCGACCGCGTAGCCGGCCACCATGGCAACGACCGGTTTCGGGCAGGTGCGGATGTCGCGCTGGAAGTCGAGCACGTTGAGGTGATGAGTCCCCTCGTCATCGCGATAGCCACCGTAGTCGCCACGGATCTTCTGGTCACCGCCGGCACAGAAGGCCTTCTCGCCAAAGCCGGTCAGGATGATGGTGCCGACCTGATCGTCGTAGCGGGCATCGGCCAGCGCCTGCAGCATCTCTTTGACGGTGCGGGGGCGGAAGGCGTTGCGTACCTGGGGGCGGTTGATGGTGATCTTGGCAATGCCATCGTCGGACTTGTGATAGAGGATATCCTCGTAATCGGCGGAGCAATCACGCCACTCGACGGGGGCATAGAGTTCCGCTTCAGTCATTGCTTCAATCATGACGCTTCTCTTCTTGTTGTTGGTTGACCCACTCCGCGAGGAGCCGGGCAAAAGTCTCAGGCTGGTGGGCATGCAGATTGTGGCCGCCATCCAGCTCCAAGTGGTTGATTTTGCGATGCTGACTCGCCATGAGGCAAGCCAGCTGATGGAATTTGTGATCCCGCTTGCCGCTCACGTAGGTGACCTGCAGCGCACCTTGCGCCAGCCAGGGGGCGAGATCCGGCTGCTGGCCCAGAGAGGTGGCGCGCAGCATGGCGGCCACGGCCTTGCCGTCGTTGCCGAGGCGGCGGGCGATCTGACGGGCACGGGCATCCTCGCCCAGATCGGCGAACACCCCCTGCCGATACCAGTCGGCCAATACGGCCGCCAGGGGCTCCTGCTCGAAGCGCCGGGCCCAGCCTTCATCGTGGGCGAGGCGGGCGGGCCGCTCTGCCGGTGGCAGGCCGGGGTGGCAACTTTCCAGCAGCAGGGCCTGCAACCCCACCGGCGCCTGGCTGGCGTGATAGAGGGCGAGTCGCCCCCCCAGCGAATAGCCCGCCAACAGGTAGCGACCGATGTCGCGCGAGGCCAGCTCGTCGTACAGCCAGCGATGGGCCTGCTCGAACCCCGCAACCCGCACTGCCTGGTTGCTGCCATGGCCCGGCAGATCCAGCGCCAGGCTGGGGAGGTCGGCCAGGGCCGCCTGCACGGGTTGCCAGTCGTAGACATCGCCGAGCAGGCCGTGCAGCAGCACCAGCGTAGGTTGATCGGCACTAGCTGCCACGGATCGCGCTTCCCAGTGCCTTCAGATCCTCGGCGACTTCGCTGCTGGGGACCTTGATTTCAATCAGCGTTACCCCCTTTTCCAGCGCGGCGGCGTAATCCCGTTCAAAGTCGGCGAGGCTGGCCGGCGCCCGGTAGTGGAGGCCGAACATGGCGGCGGCGTGTTCGAAGTGCAGGCCGTGGGGCAGGCAGTAGTAAGTCTCCAGCAGCGCGTCCTGGGTCGGCACCGGTAGCATGCGAAAGATGCTGCCGCCATCGTTGTTGAGCAGGATCACCACCAGCGGTCGGCTCGCTTTGCCAAGCAGCGCCAGGCTGTTGAGGTCGTGCAGGGCGCTGAGATCGCCGAGCAGCAGGGTGGTGGGCTCATTGCTGCCCGGCTGGACCGATTGCGCGAAGCCGTAGGCGGTGGCGATGAGGCCGTCGATGCCGGAGGCGCCGCGGTTGGTCATCACCCGGCTGGGGCCTTTGCCCGCCTCGCCGAGCATGTCCATCAGCCGGGCCGGCATGCTGTTGCCGACAAACAGCTGGCCTTTGATCAGCTGGTTCAGACGGTGGCACACCCCGAGCTCGGAGAAACGTTCGCAGGCGCTGCGCACCTGCTGGCTGACGGCCTGCTGGCGCTCCGCCAGCCGGTGCCAGGGCAGGTGCGGGTGCGCCACCGGATGGGCGGCGGCAAAGGCGGCGGGTTCGCACAGCAGGCGGCGGCGCAGCCGGTAGTCCGGGTCGAGCCGGGCTGGCTGCGGGTCGATGAGCCAGTATGCCTGCCAGGGCTGCTGCTTGATGAACTGGCCGAGCCGCTTGGAAATGAGGCGGGCACCGAATTGCAGCAGCACCTCGGCCCGGGCCAGTTCGGCCACGAAGCCGCTGTGTTGCAGGGCGAGATCGGCGTGCACCAGGTTGCGACCATCGAAGCGCAGCTGGCTCTGCAGATCTGCCAGCAGAGGCCAGCCGAGCCGCTCGGCCAGGGCGGCGACCGCCTTGGCCTGGACCGGATCCTGAATGCGGCCGGCGACGATGAGGCCGCGCTTGCCCTGCAGCTCGTCCCAGTCGGGCTGACACGGGCAGGGGGCCTGCGCCAGTTGCCAGGGGCTCCAGGGCTCGGACGAGCGGAGCCAGTCACCGAGGGGGGCCAGGTAGGCGGAGAAGTCCAGATAGGCGTCGCCCGGATAGAGGGGCTCCGGGTACATGCAGTTGAAGTGCACGGGCCCCGGTGTGCGCGCCTGCTGGGCCAGCGCCTGATCCACCGAGCTCAGCACGAAGGCGGCCGGAATGGTGGCGGTGGGGCTCGGCAGGTTCTGCTGATAGACGGGGTAGCGGCCGAAGATCCCCTGCTGGTCGATGGCCTGGTTGGCGCCGTTGTCGATGAGTTCGGGCGGCCTGTCGGCAGAGAGAATGATGAGCGGCACGCCGGTGAGTTGCGCCTCGGCCACCGCCGGCCAGAGGTTGGCCACCGCGGTACCCGAGGTCATGATCACCGCGACCGGGCGGCCGCTGCCCTTGGCCAGCCCCAGTGCCATGAAGCCGAGGCCGCGTTCGTCAAAGTGCAGATGGCGGCGAAAGCCGGGGTGGGCGGCGGCTGCCATGGTGAGCGGTGCCGAGCGCGAGCCGGAGGCCAGCGCGATGTCGCGCACGCCGAGGCGAAAGAGCTCCTCCAGCAAGAGGGAAGACCAGACGTGGTTGAAGGTGGCATGGTGGCTGGCAAACTCTTGGCGCGCGGACATGAGGCTCTCGCAGTGAGGAAACGATGAGAAAACGCTATCCCAGCAGGGAGAGCACGTTGGCGATCTTGTTGTCGAGTTCGGCCCACTCGGCGGCAGGCTCGGAACCCGCGACGATACCGGCGCCGGCAAACAGGGTGATGGCCTGCGCCGTGATGCGGGCGCTGCGGATGGCGACCGAGAACTCCGAGGTCTCCCGGCTCAGCATGCCGCAGGCGCCGGCATACCAGCCGCGGTCATAGGGCTCGCGTTCGCGGATGAAGGCCAGCGCCGCCTCGCGCGGGGCACCGCCCACCGCAGGGGTGGGGTGCAGCGCCTCCAGCAGTTGCCAGTCGCAGACGCCGGGCTTGAGCTCGGCCTCGATGTCGCACTTGAGGTGCTGCAGCAGCCGCAGTTTGAGAATGCGCGGCTCGGTCAGGGTGGCATCTGTGGTGAGCGGCGCCAGCCGGCTGAGGATGTCGGCGTGTACCAGCCGGTTTTCCAGCCGGTTCTTGCTGTCGGCCAGCAGCTCGGCGGCCAGTGCGGCGTCGGTTGCCTCGTCGCCGGAGCGGCGTATGGTGCCCGCCAGCGCCTCGGTGAAGAGGTGCTGATGTTCACGGCGATAGAGCCGCTCGGGGGAGCAGGCGATAAAGCTCTGCTCGGGCGAAAACTGGAAGCCGAAGTGAAAGCAGTCCTGACCGTGCTGTGCCCAGCTGGCCAGCAGCGACCAGGGGGCGACGGCCTGCGGGTCGGCTGTGAGCGTCGCACCGTCATGGGTGAGCCGGCTCTGGCGCGACAGCACCACCTTGGGGGTGTGAGCCTGGAAGTCGGGGGCGGTGACCTGCTCGACCAGGGTCTGCCACTGCGGCTGGCTCGGGCAATCTTCCCGCTGCCATGAATGACGGATCTGCGGCGGCAGAGGGGCTTCCGGCCGAAGGGCGTCGAGGGCGGCGGCGGCGGCCTGCAGTTCGGCCTCGAAGGCGTCGCTGCAGGTCTGCTCCGGCAACCAGAGGTTGAGGCAGAGGGTGACGCACTCGCCACGGCGCACCAGCTCGATGCGGGGCAGCACGAAGCGGCAGGGGCCGAACCCCTGCCAGCCGGGCTGGGTGGGGTCGAACGCCAGTCCGCCATAGTAGCGGGGGCTGTCGTCATGGGGCTGGCTGGTCTGTTCGCAGACCTGGCGGATCGCCTGGGGCTCGGTCAGCTCGCGCAGGCAGCCCAGCGCCACGTATTCGGGGCGGTCGTGTCCTCTGGCATGCCAATAGATACGGGGATAGAGGGTCTGCGCCGCGAGCCAGCCCAGAAAGGAGCCGACCTCGATTGCCACGCGCAGCCGCACGAAGCCGCTGGCATTGCCGTGACGCAGGGCGTCCAGTTGTTGCTTGATATGGGTCTGAGCCAACATGGATTTCGTCTATGAGCCGATAGTGACGGTCCATCCTGCAGAAGGATGCCGTTGGTTTATGCCAAAGGAGCGATTATTCCTATATATTATCTGCCCATTCGTCCATGTAAATCGCCCGGGGAGCTACCTCCCGAGGGGCCAAGTATACCGAAATCCGGTTCGATAACCCTTAACACGATCAATATCTGATTGTTTGGCCATCACAATATGACAAATACCTTATCTATTTGGTTGCTGGCGGCGCGTTTGCGAACGTTGCCGCTGGCGTGCTCCTCCATTTTGCTGGGTTCCGGGCTTGCGGCCAGCCGCGGCGCCTTCGACGGTACCATCATGGCGCTCTCCCTGCTGACCGCCATTCTGCTGCAGATCCTCTCCAATCTGGCCAACGATTATGGGGATGCGGTATCCGGGGCGGACAATGGCGAACGGATCGGCCCCCAGCGCGCCGTGGTCTCCGGCCTCATCACCCGCCGGCAGATGTGCGTGGCCATGGCGCTGACCGCGCTGGCCGCAGTAGTCAGCGGCCTCGCCCTGCTGGGCTGCGCTTTTGGCGATCAGTGGCTGCAGATCCTCACCTTCGTGCTGCTCGGCGGCGCCGCCATCGTCGCCGCTATCACCTACACGGTGGGCAAGACTCCTTACGGCTATCGCGGCTTCGGCGACATCTCGGTGTTCCTGTTCTTCGGCCTGCTGGGGGTGCTTGGCTCCTACTACCTGTTCACCAAGACCCTGCAGTGGGATCTGCTGCTGCCGGCCACCGCCTGCGGCCTGCTGGCCACCGCGGTGCTCAACATCAACAACGTGCGCGACATCGAGACCGACTCGGTGAGCGGCAAGATCACCCTGGCGGTGCGGCTCGGTCGCAACCGGGCCATCGCCTACCACTGGGTACTGCTGGGGGCGGCGTTGCTGACCACCATCGCCTTCCTGCTGACCCAGCCTGCCAGTTTCTGGCCCTGGATCTTCCTGCCGGCCATGAAGCCGCTCACCGATGCCGCCAAGACCCTGCGCCAGAGTTTCGATGGCGAGGTGCTGACCGGCGCGCTCAAGAAGACCGCCATCAGCGCCTTCCTGTTCAGCCTGCTGCTCTCCATCGGGCTGGCGCTCTCCTGACTGGGTGTCATGTGATCGGCAAGGCAAAAGGGCTCCCGGACGGGGGCCCTTTTTGTTGGTTGGGGTATGCTGGCCGCCCAATCACTCATCAGGCCGGAACGCCGCCATGCGCGACTCGCTCAAACAGAAAATCATTCAGGTGTGCCATCAGAAAATCGCGCAGAAGGGGGAGACGGTCGGCGTCTCCTTCTATGCGTTTTTTGCCAACCGTAACGATGACCCCGAGTTGCTGATGGAGGCGGCGACCTGGTGGATCCAGACCCAGCGCCTCGATCACTTCGAGAAGGCGAGGAAGATCCTCCAACTGGTGGAGCAAGCGTAAAGGCGCGCTGAAACCAGGAGGGCTCCCGTGTGGGAGCCCTCCTTGGGTGGCAGCTTGGTGCGGCGCACGGCGCCGGTGACTAGCTGACCCGTGCCAGCCGGGGCGTCCGACGGCGGGCGAAGAGCAGGCTGTCCAGCAGCCAGATCACCAGCATGGAGCCGCCCACCAGCGGGAAGCAGATACCGAGCAGGATCAGCAGGGCAATGGCGCCGCGCATGGGGGGCAGGCTGGCCGGCAAGGGCGGGGCGGCGAGGCGACCACTGGGGCGGCGGCCCCACCAGATCCAGAGCCCGCTCACCGAGCTCAGCAACACCAGCAGGCAGATGAGCAGCATGGCCAGCTGGTGCGGCCAGCCGTAGAGCTTGCCCATGTGCAGCATGACGCCGGTTTCCACCGTCTTGGCGACCGGACCGTAGTCTTGCCAGCGCACGTCGGCCAGCACCTTGCCGCTGTATTGATCGATGTGCAGGGTGGCATCGTTGCGCGGATCATCGGCCGAGATGGCGATGGTGTAGACGCCGCTCGCACCGGCCGGTGGCGTGATGCTGTAGCCCGGCGTGACCTGGCGCGCAGCGGCGATCTCCACCACCTGTTGCAGCGGGATGCGGTGCTCCGCCATCACCATGCCATCGTGCTCGCCGCCGTGACCCATGGCGCTGTGGTCGTGGGCCTTGGGCTCGGCCGAGCTGGGGATGGGGGTGTTCTCGACCGCCCAGGGGACTGTCTGTTGATGGGCATGGTTGAGGCTGCGTGCCAGGGGGGCCGACTTGGGTACCTCGTTCCACATGGCGGCCGGGAAGCGGTTCCAGACGGCGGCAAACTGATCGCCCCAGAAGCCGGTCCAGGTCATGCCGCTCAAGAGCAGCAGCAGCAGGAAACCGGCCCCCCAGAAACCGACCACGGCGTGCAGGTCGCGCCACCAGAGCCGCCCGCGCTGGCTCCAGCGCGGCCACAGGATGCCGCCGACTCCTGGCCCCTTGCGTGGCCACCAGAGATAGAGCCCGCTGATGAGCAGCACTATGCCCCAGCCGGCGGCCAGCTCGATCAGCCGATCCCCTATGGTACCGAGCAGCAGATCGGCGTGCAGGGCGCGCGCCACTGCCTGCAGATTCCACTTGTTGTCCAGGGTGCCGAGCAGGGCGCCGCTGGCGGGATCGAGGAACAGGGTCAGCTCGCTACCGCCCTGGCGGACGATGAACTGGGCGCTGGCCTCCGGGCTGACCGGTGGCAGGTACTTGCTCAGGCTGGCGTTTGGCATCGCCACCATCGCCTTGACCAGCAGCTGATCGGCACTGAGTGGCTGGCTGACGGGGGCGACCTTCATCAGCTCGGGATACATCAGGTTGTCGAGCTGGGGCTTGAACAGATAGACGATCCCGCTCAGCGAGAGCAGGATCAGGAAGGGGGCGACGAAGAGACCCGCATAGAAGTGCCAGCGCCAGATGCGCTGATAGTGGTTCGCGTCCCGATTTTTCATCTCTGTTCCTTGCGCCGTGAGTTAACGTTTCAGTTGGTGGAATGTTGGTGGCGGCGCGGATGATAGCAGCAACGTTTTGTTAACTGCAACAGAACATGGCGGCTGGTCGATGTGGCGGGCAAGGCCGTGCTGAACAGGCCGCCAGTGGGTCAGCCGGTGACGCAATCCCTTCAGGCTCGCGCCAGGTAGAATGGACTTTTTGCAGAGAAATCCTTACCTTGTTGCAACATAAAAGGGTGCTTGCGCGACGAAAATCCAGGGAAGGAGGCAGACGTGAAGTTGCAACCACACGGCCATTTCGAGATGCAGCGACGCGGTCAGGTGCTGATCTGCCGACCGAGCGGCCCTTTCAATCTGGCAGGGGCCATGGCCTATGAGGCTCAGTTCAGCCAGCAGATCGCCAGCCTGCGCGACGCGCCCTGGGGTATTGTCGAAGTAGCGACCGAGTTCGAGGCGGCGGGCCCCGAGGTGCTGGCCCGCTTTCGCCGCCAGTTCGGCTGGTGTGCCAGCAACGGCTGCGCTTTTCTGGCGGTGGTGCTGGCGGGCAGCTTCAAGCAGTATCTGGCGGATCAGGTGTTCGGCGGTTTGCCGTTTCAGGGCGTCCGCTACTTCGAGCAGACAGACGAGGCGCTGCAGTGGCTGGAACGGCAACTGGCCGGGCTGGTCTGACGGCCCATCATCGCGGAAGTGCGATCGAGCGCTCGGTCATCGGTCAGTTGAGCTTGATAAACCACTTGTCCCGCTCGTCGACGCAGTCGGGCTCGCCCATTTCAAATTGGGTATACGGATTTAATGGTTGATGGGGCACCTTCACCCCATCAATCTGATACCACCCTCAGATGGTTGATAGATCG
>NZ_JAPCIV010000065.1:0-11728 GCF_027707585.1 Aeromonas sp. QDB39
AAGACGGGAAGTTTCGGCCCTTACGGATGCCCGGAAAACCTTAGCGTACGATTTTTTCCGAATTCTGCGGGCTCCCCATAATGGAAGGATCTGCATCATGGAGTAATGGGACAAATGTGACCACGCGATGTACGGGGTCGACAAGAAGCAGGAAGGCATCTCCAGCAAGTGTCTTTAGCGCAGCTTGGACCGTGACGTATGAGAATTTTCTTTGCACGCTTGGCAAGGGTAAGGTAAGCATCACCTTCGTGCTTTCCGGCAGATTAGACATCTCGGCCAGCGTGTACCCGGTCTGCTGAATAGTGTAGTTAATTGCTTGCCCTACTGTCTCAACGGTGGGCGGAAATGAAAAGCTCACAACGGTAAGAAGCGGATTGGATTGGCGCACTTCAGGAGTGGTGTCGATAGTGGTGTAACGCGAAATTGCATACCGATCTTCTTGTGTTGCCGCGGTGACACCCTGCGCAATCATCATCCAGATTGTCGCTACTGCCAGCGCACTTTTTACTGTCTGCATCTCAATGCGTCCATGGTTGATTTTAGTCGCCAATTTTACCATGACGTGATACCGGAAAATGGGTGCAGTTTTGGCAGTGATTTTTTCAGCAATAGGCAATGAGCTATACGAGGAACCTTGACGGAAAGAACTGCGACATCTAGCAGAGTGGGGTATTGCGAGAGATGGGTTCTACGGAGGGGAAACAAGTAATATAGGAAGGAAAGCTGGATAGACAATATTGCAGGTAAAGTTAAGGCGCCACCAGGCGCCCTAATAATATTCGTGTTTATCTTGAAATTAAAAAGCCGGTTTCTTTTCCTGGCCATTTTATTTGATGTTGGGGAGGAATTTACATTCCGGCCTCTGGCACCCCCTGGGCCTTTCGTCGGGCCAGATTTACTCTGACTAACTGGCCGATCGTTTTTGCCGACGATCTGCGCGGCGTTGTTGAGGTCATGTTCACCATGACGATTCCAATGCTATCGGATCACTCCGGGCTGATCAAGGGAACTAATCGACCACCAAAGAGCAAGGGGAATGGCGAAAGGAAGGGGGCAGGCTGCGCTGCCCTTAACCATTAAAGGGGGTGTGGGGGAAATGAGAGGGCCCAGCACCAATGCGCTGGCGTAGGCCTGCACATCCCCAGGGCGGATTGGGCTTGTATTGCCGCCGGCACTTGTAAGCGGACCGATCAATGCTTGCCGTGTTATCATAACATATTGATTTCTAATGTTTTATGCGTGTTTCTCGACTTTGCGGCGATCTTCCATTCCAGAAGCCTGGCGGACCGTAATATGCAATAAATGGCTCCGAATGGGAATCGGCGGGTTGCTTAGCTCAATCCGTGTGGCCCCAATGGGGTCTACTTTGTGAGGCCAACACGTACTTGAGGAGGTGTGCCGGCCCGTTCTTCATGATCACTTCCGTGCTATTGGCCGCTTGTCTTGTGGCGATAACCCCCACCGGCTGGGATTATTAGTGCAATGAATGTGATCTGTGTCACATATTTTTTCAGTTGCATGCGACCCCAAATGGCGTGGGCGGCGTGCTGTTACTGTGCCGCCTAATAAAAAAGACCCGCAATAATTGCGGGTCCTTCCTATCTTCTTGTTCGCTTGGCGAACAGGCTTAGTTGAGAGTTTATATAGTCGAGCTGAGTTTGGGTTTCTATGGCCAGAGTGCTCTCTGTTTCATCTAGCTGGAGATCGAAACCACTGTAATTCGATATCCTTCTGTTACTACCATCGATAATTTTCCATCTGAGGTAAATCCTGTTGTAACTCCGATGTGGGATTATTATTAATGGAAGAACATTACGAATCTTCAAATTAAGCTCATTGACGATATTTGAAATCTCGGCCTCTATATAGTCATCGCTCATCTGCTTCAAAGAGTTTAGACAGAGGCCACCCATTCCTTTCATCATGCCTCTTCGGCTGCTGTTTCCTTCACGATTTCAGGTTCGATATACGCGTCCGCAGGGTTGCTTTTCCTTTCAGCAACGTTATGGATTTCAGGGGCAAATTCATGCCGGGTTTCACCACGCATGTGACCAATCGATGGCGAGATCCCAATCGACTCATAGCGCTCAGCAGCCATGCGAGCTTTCTCGTTATTTGCTGAAACGTCATCTCGTGTGACAGGGGTGTGTCGATAGGATGCAGCGCGCGAAATGAGTGCTCGGCAACCCCGCATAACATCCCGAATGTAAGTGGTTCTTGCACTCGGGCTCAGCAGTGCGACATGGCTTGCAAGCATGACAAGACGAATGAAGGAATCAATTTCCAGGACTGCATACAGGAACTGATAGTAGAGCTGGCTACCACTACGAACCTGGTAGACTATGGGTTTCACGGAAAATGATTCAGATGAGGTGAAGTTCTCTGGTACCCGGTCTTCCATGTAGCTAATCAGTGACTGCTTTTTAGTTTTCAACTCTTCTCTGAACTCTGTGATTGCTGTCCAGATTGAATCAAACCAGAAGTCTGCGTAGGGATTGTCGAGTCGGATATCCCCTTCAAGGATCATCATTGATTGCGCCAACATGGTCAGATTGTGTGGGGTGAATTTTTTCTTCTGACCATTGTCGTCAGTACCGTCCTGATCCGATTCACGCTTTACGCCGGAGAACAGTGCGGCACCCTCATAGGTATGGATCTCGATTTTGATATGTGATCTGAGTCTGCCCAGTTCGGTTACCCGATTGTTCGGTGTGCTCGAGGCCTCTTCATTGCTGAGGGCTCCAAGAATCAGTTTGCTGCTCATTTTTCTATTTCTCCGTTTGTTGATCAAATGATGATGTCGACAGCGTGGTATACCTGTGTAGCCATTTTTTTGATGCTGGGTGTGATAGTGATGTTGAGTCCCATGCCACTACATGCATTGGTACATCTCCTGACGTCAGCCTGATTCCACTTTGAAATCCTACCCATAAGTACGCCGAGATGCTGCCCTGCATGCTTTAGTGAAATTTCTTCGCGCTCATCGCCTTGGTAAAATTCAACGATGAACCTGACGATCTGCGTGTAAAGATCCAGAGGGTCCATAACATCGAAATTTGGTTGGAAGAGATTCAGAGTATGGATCACAAGCCCTTCAAGACGTGGGTCTATTTTCGACGTTGGTCGCCCGGGGGTGTTTTGCGTCCCCATCCACTGAATGGCTGAAATTGGTGAGCCTGTAATGATCCCTATCTTCTTTCTGTGAATCTTTAGCATGGACAGAAGCTGTTGAGTTCGGATCACTTCGTTATGCTGTTCTGATGTCTCCCCGATGATCATAGCGATGTCTGGCGACAACCTTATGTGCTCCGGAAGTATCAATGTTGCAAGTGAGCCCAGCCTGCTTGGATTCATCCTGCAGTATTGAACGACTGACATAAGTTCATCCCTTTTTAGAAGGCATACATCAGCTAGGAAATCACAATTTGTGAAGCTGCTGCTGATCAGATGCAGTAGAAGGGCTCGGGGGAACTGAGCATTTGCATCTTCGTCGCGTGCAGGCATACCATTGGCGATGGCACTGTATACTGGGCGAAGATCGATAGTCCCAAAGCATCCGCTTGGGTCATCATGAATGTCATCCATCACTCGGCGTTTGAATTGAAGCGTCTTTATCCAGAATTCATTCTGGCAAAATTGCTCAAGCCCATACCCCGTTAGGTTGTGAGAAAAGGGGGTCGCATATGAACGATGTAGGATGGCGTGCCTGATTATCTCTGCCAGGAGTGAGCCACAGCATGCGATCAATTTGTCCCGTTTATTCGACATCACACTCTCCGCTGTTTAGTGCCACACTGATCGACATGCGTCGTATCAACCGCATTAGTCTGCCACAAGCTGCGTGAATTGTGTTGTCGTTTGATTCATCGATCATGGAGATGATTGTGGCGTTGGCCCAAGACGATCGTGATAGGTTGAATCGCATATGAATTGACTCTGCCATCTCGTTTTCATCGCGATATCCATTTCGAAGAGCTAATTTGTCCAGGCCGGCCGCCAGTGATTCGCTTCGTGATGATTGTGCCCCGAGTAGAAGTAGGGGGATTGCTCTGACCATTTGCACTCTGGTGGTGACGCTACGCAGATCAACACAGAAGCCACCATGGGTGAGCGTTGATAGCTTTATTCCATATGTTGAGGAAATTGATTCGGCTGTGAGATAGATTGCGTGATCAAGAAATGTGAGGTCTTGTTGTGCTTCAGAGATATGTTCTGGTGCCGTGGTGATCGTGATGTCCGGCATTTTGGCGACCAGAAGTGAAATGGCTTGGCCAACACTGTAACCTTCGATGGGACTTGCAGGATTGTTGTCCCACATATCCGGACCGTCGCAAATCTGCGAGAGAAGAGCGGCCACGTTCTTGATTTCCATGGCAGATGCTGACCGGAGCTTATCCGCACCAAACTTAACGATGCTGTTCCAGCTTGCTCGGTAGTCGCGAATAAACCGCTTCGATGAGGCCATCACCTCTTCGTAACTACTAGGTGTATCAATTGGGATTTCAAGCTGCTCGTTGCCGTAGAGCTCTGCAATTGCTAACAGTCTCTCCCCGCCATCAAGCCTTCTAAGATCCAATTCTTCTTCAAGCCCGTTCACTGATTATCCTCCCGCAATCACCACAAATTTTGTGTCTTTTTTTTTTGCGATATCTATCTGATATCGCCTAGTGTTATGAATCTGTTTGCATTGTCAAAGTCGAGGTCAAGCATTAGCTGCTCAGTACCCTGTGCTGTTAGCACCATCACGTGAAGATCAGCTCGTTTTCGCATTCCAACAATCTCAGCTGTGATCATTGTGCTACCCAAGATAGAACGCTCGAACGTCAGTACCGATGCAATGGCATGCTGAACTTTAGATACCGCTTCTCGTCTCGCTTTTGGATCCAGGTTCTTGTTTGCGCCATTTTGATCTAGAAAGGTGTAGAACAGCCCCGGACTGACGAAACAGAGCCTACGTTCTGAAACGATGTGTACCACGCCTGCTCTTGCATTTACCTGGAGTGCTCCAGTCATGATCTGTGCACGTAGCCACTCAATAAATTGGTGTGCGGTATCAGATCGACCAGAAATCGATTTTTTAATAGAGGGTGCCGCGGATTGCTGCGTCTCCTGACTTGCACCCGGCGCCTCGGTTCCTTGAACAAACCTTTTGAATTCGTCGCTTGTAGTTTTGACTGTTAATGGGTATTCAACGATACCTGCTTCTTCTTTGGCGGCAACTTCAGTGAAGCTCTGATCACCGGTGAGGTTAGGCTGGACCTGCTCATGATGCTGTTGAGGCTGTAACTCCATGCTCGGATTCTTGGCATCAGGAGCAGTGATGATCTTCGGCGTCGTCTGAGTAGAAGTAGCCTTCTGTTCCGAACGAACTTGTGATTGAGCAGGTTTAGCAATCGGCTTCGCATCGCTTGTTGATGAACCAGTTTTGGCCGGCTTAACTTCTCCAGGGATCTGATGATGATATTGTTCATCGACAGATGGACACAGAAGCCTACCGGTGTAGACCGGAAGCTTTGCATCTGGGTCTAGTACCTGGCGTTTGACCAGCACAACAGCAAGTGGCTTTTGATTTGGCGTGAACATCAGCGAGTGCATCGCCTTCCCATTCACGTTCAGGATCAACATGCCGTTGTCACCCATGGTGTCGTAAATCAGGCTGGTGTTATCCGGCAGGAACTGGTTCTCGGTACCGAGCGCAGATCGGATACACTCAACGAACCGCGGGGCGACACAAGCAATGAAGTGTTGGGATACCCAATAGGGTGAATTTTTCTTGTTCGGCTCAAAGTCACGTAGTGACAGTGTAATTCCCTTGATGGCCAGAGCATGGATTTGCGGCCTTTTTGCAAGAGAGCTATTCACAGTGGCTTGTGCGGCTACTGCAACTGGGGCATCTGCCATGGCGTCGCCTGTTGATTGCGAGTCGCACTCAATTACGCACCGACCGATATTTCCCCCTAGCTCCATTGCTTTACCGCCGATAGTGGCAAGCCATTCATCGCGGATGATTGATTTTTTCCAGATCCAACTCAGCGCTGCTTTTGGCATGATCTGGAATATCAGTGGAAGACTCGCGACTTCGTGTACGCCATGCTGGCGGCGGTCATTGTATCGGTAGATGTACTTGGTACCCGGTGCCATGGGGCCGAGGTGTGGCAACCAGGGCGTCATGTTTGACCCCTTCATAACCACAACATCCACATCTGTGAGGAGTTTGCCAATATCGTGCAATGCACCCGCTGAAGTCATCGCGAAGATATACAAGGCCTGCCATTGAGAGATCTGTTCCTCTCCATCAGATATGTATAAGAATCGACCTGCGATTCGAGCTGAGTACACAGCCACTTCGATACTGTGCTCTAACAGACCACCAAGGTGAGCATGATGATGTCGTTCACTTGCGGGCAGGTGCTGGCACCAGGCAGCAAGATTTCGAAAGAGCTCCATGTAAATTTGATTGAACCGGGTCTCATCGAGTTGCGTGAACGCACTCAAGTTCTGCAGCAGGGGCATATGGCGTTTTAACAGGGCCTCAGGGCTCTCTGCGACGAGGGCGCTACCGCTTAGTGCATTTGCTGCATATTCCGGTCGAAAATGAACACCTATTCCGGTTTAAAATGAACGCTGATTCCGGCTTGCGTGTACACCATTTCCGGACACCTCAGAGCACGAACTCTGATGTCAGATGAACCGTCATGCTCCAATGACCTGGATCCACAACTGCCGCGCTGCGCTTGGCTGCTGGCTTGTTCGGTGAGTCGAAAAGATGCCTCCCCTCAAAGCTCAGCTTCTGCTCGCAGAATCCCTGGCCGCATACTTTCCGGAAATGGTGTTCACAGATTCCGGAATCACTGTTCAACTTCACCGGAATACGCATTTGCTTGCTGTGTGGGCTCAGCGTGTGATTTGTTATTGATTTGTCCGACTTGTTGCCTTGTTGTCCATTTGAACCACCAATTACGCACGCCTGCCTCTCCTTCACTTCTTGTAGTATTTTCTTCCAAACACTGATCACTCTGGGGTCAGCCTCTGGCATCACTTTTCTCTGGACTTGGGTTGGGTACATTCGACCGATGAAAGAGTGAAGGGCTTCATCTTCAGGGTTCCAGCTTTCCCCCTGGCAGTAGAAGTGCAGCCTCCCTAATGAACAGCTTGCTATTGCCATATGGGCGGCGGCTTCCGGTGTTTTCTCGGTTTGCAGGCAATGGCTTGCAACAAGCAGCAACGGAAGTTCATTTTTGGGGGCCATAGAGCTGGGCGTTGCTGAGTCAAAAATTGCACAGTGGGCGGAGAAATCTCTGATCGCTGTGTAAAGGACTCTCATCTCTGGCTCAAGAGCAAAGTTGAGTTTGTCCTTCCCGGTCAGAAATTCGTATAACTCACCCCAAGGGTTCACCGCTTTCTCTTTAACCAACACAACACCCCCCTTTAAGTTTTGTGGCATTATCTAGCAACTGAGAACGAATAAACGGCTGTCAATTTTGAGGGGGGTTTTTATGGCGGGTGTTTGGATTGTAAAGGGGGGGACGCTTCAGCCCATTAGACGTCTCGAGAAGTCTATAATCCTGCATCCGGACAACCGCGATAGCCTTGAGACGCAAGAGCTTCTTGCAACGTTGCATCACAATAAGTATTGGCTGCTCTGTGGGTGTAAGAAGCCGGACGCAAGGATGTTTGTGCGCCAGGTTGCGGATGATAGGTACCTGATAGTCAATCATCATGAACATGGTCACCACGACCCGCATTGCCCTCTGCGCACGTCTCTTGGATTGGGTGGTGCATCGGAGGACTCCGGCCCTGATGCCGGCGATAACACGACGGCGATGAAGCAGCCGGAGTACCGCTTGATCTCTCCATACCGCAAAATTGACCTGCTTTCGTTGGATGGGGATGTCATTGATGATGCGGAATCACAGCGTAGTGCTGCTCTTGATGAATTGGGCATATCACCCGTTGATAATTCGGACAAACCGAAACGAACTCAGGCTGAGAACCCCGCTCAGAAGATAGATGTTCTTTACAAACTCCTTTGGCAACTGATGGACGACTCGTTCTGTACCTATCGTCATCACCGGCAGAAGATCTCGATCAACTCTCTGCAGATGAAGATACGTGCTGCAGCGTATCCGCTCAATCTCAAGGGGTTTGGATGCTTGCAGCAATTCACATTTGTTGGGGAGCAGGGATTGGACATGCTGCTTGGCCAACTGAATCGTGCCCATAAACGCGATCCGAAGACCCGGCACCAATTCCTTTTTTTGTGCGTGATCGCTGACTACACCTTGTTTAATGGAGCGGCATCTTGCGTCTTGCTCAACGGCTCTGCACTAATGTTGGGGCAGGCTAAGCGACCTCCATTGTTGCTCAATGGAATGCAGTCAGGTGATGGTCCGTTCATGCTGGCTGTGACCTTTGCATACGATAAGCCAACCGATGAGGGACCCTCAATCCTCCGTTGGGCGTTGCAACCGCTCGCCAGTGCAGAGACCCCTTTGCCTGTTGCCAGTTGGCCAGAGCGCCTGATTGTCATTGAGATGGCCCGCTGCCTGGACAACATTGATCCCAACATCAGCACTCGTTACCAGCTCTGGTTGCATAAGCCTGTTTTGCCAATGGTCGACCGGATGACTGGGGTCTGGATCCAGCCCGCGATCACGTTGATGGCCAAGGACCTTCGCGGTGAGCGTTGCCGTGTAGCCTTCAGGCTCCAGGGAGAGGGTGATAATATCGAGGCTTACAAACGAACCTTTGAGCATGTCCATACCTTGGATCTGGATAGCCCCAGTACGTTGGCTAAGTCATGCCAAGAGATGTTTGTAATCGGAAAGGGGGTGATTGACAGTCATTATCGGGCTCTTGACAAAGAACGGGCTGAATTAGAAGCAATGGAAGAACAGAAGAAGTTAACCTATCGAATGCAGAATAGGGAGCTTGAAATTCGTGAGGAACTATCGCGAACTTCAGCTGGTCATCTAGATATTCCCCCTATGCCGATGGACACCCCAGAGTATGACATGCCTTATGATGAAGAGTTGGAGCGAACGATTGAAGACCCTGACTACTGAGCTGCGGGCAAAAAAAAACCACGCCTATGGGCGTGGTTTTTTGTTTTTTAACTTCGGGCCTTAATTCGCAGGATGCGTGACCGCTCAAAAGCGGCTGCATCCTCCCGGCACATAAACCAGAAACGAATTGCAAAGGCTAAGCCGACGACTTCAAGTGCTAAAACAATGTTGATCCACATAATGAGATCCTTGGCCGAAAGGCCTGGTTGAGGTAGCCCAGATGGGCGGATTGGAGGTTGGCAGCCGCGGTTAGCGGTACAGGCTGGTTATGCCATCGCCTGTCAACTCACTCTCGGGAGAGAGCGGTTTGGGCTGTGCACATGTGAGTGTGCTCAGGCCAAACATGACAGTCTGAGAACGACAAAACGCAGCCAAGGCTGCGTTTTGTGATTGAGGTGACTCCGATGCATTTCTGCGTGTGCTATGCGGATAAACCGAAGGAGAATGAGCACTTTGGCTAAGTTAGCCTATATGCGGTCGCCATGCAACGACAGTTATTTATTGCCCATGATGTTTGTAACCAATTTCTTGATCATCCCGGGTTCTTGTTTCCCCTCCAGGGGCAGGGGATGGCTCTGTTCACTGTTTGGTAAATGTCGGCGGGAACGTTCTTGCCTATCACGCTCGGCCCGATCCAACGCGACGCGATAAGTGATACTACCGCGCATAAAGCCAATCAAGGCGTTGAAGCTGAGGCAAAATGCCTGGCACAGTCTGCGGCTTGTTTCATGCTTGTCTTTGGGTGAGCGATTATGCGTCAGCAGTTCCATAAACTGCAGGTCACGGTCGCTGGGCCCGTCTGGAATAATGATGCCTGTTGGAGGGGTGATGTCGAATACTTCCAGGATCGCTTGCTCTGGAGAGTAACCCATATCGAAGACAAACTGGCGCAGCCTAGTGATGTGCTGCCGTGCTCGTTCTGCCCGCCGGTCGGCTTCAATCATCTCTAGTTTGGTGGCACTCATACCTGGGGTACATAAGGTTGTTGCGTTGATTGGCTTGATGTTGACCGCCAGATACCCTTTTTGTATGGCTCGTGCGCTGAACTCTACGATCATGCCGACTTCGGGGGGGGTCTCCCCCAGCCAGTTTTGAGGGGTAATGAAGTAATCGACGCCGGAGATGTCTGCGATGGTGCCGATGGGACCTGTATCATTGATCACTGTACCAACGACAAAGCCTCGTAGAGGGCCAAATGCGATGCTCATGATTTTCTACTGCTCCTGGTAAAGCCAGAGGCGCGAGATAAGCGGCTCATTGGCGGTTGTTTTTGCTTGCCGCGGAGGGCGTTTTTGGGTGATGTCGTAGTTCTTTAGAAGACCGATCTTCACTTTCTGAGCTCCGAGAATGAGAACCGGGGTCGATGCTACTTGCATACGACGACTGTTTCCTTCCACCAACCAGGCTTGTGGGTGGACTGGATTGGGGCGCCGGATGACAAGGTGAGCATCATCGGAGAGGGCGGATAGCAGCACAATTTCATCCTCTAGCTGTGCGACCCAACCAGCTGGATCGAGTACATGGCGCGGGGGTGAGTCCTGTGATGCTCTGAGCGTACCGATGATCTGTTGTTTGGTCATTCTCTGCATGGTGTTTTTATGAGCCCAACAGAACGAAATTGACCGGGCCGTGTCGCCGGCGATTGTGATTTGTCGGTAAAACTGCAAAGTGATCAACCCCTCGAACATGCCTTTGCTATGCAGGAACTCCCACCGGGTATTGGGTCCCCCGAGTATCGGACCTGAGTTTGTCACCAAGTCTCGGAAGGTTTTTCGGTCTGCATTTATGGCCTCAATTATACCGAACAGCTCCTCGCTGTGCCTGGAGTGAATCTGAATTGCTCCCGGCAAGCGGTACACTAGGCGAGTGTTTTCACCAGCGTCAGCGTAGAGATGGCCCCAGGCATGGTGAGCAGCATACAGAGCCTCAAGACCGTGAGCGGGAGTCACCGTAATAGAGGGAGTGTCGTGGCGGGTATCCTGCCTCGGATCGTGCGGGGGGAGGGCAAAGGTGCTGCCTTGGATGAGCTCGCTATCGTCTATAAAGTCTCGCAGCATGGCCAACAGCTGGTGTTGACGCCGCTCCAGAACGCGGAGCTGTGCAGCCAGTTCGTGTTTATTCATGAGGCATTCCATCGAGGGTTTCAAGCTGGTGTTATTATGACCAGTAGAGGGCACTTTCTCAACCAACATTCCTAGTGACTATTTTCAACCAGAGCACAGCCCTTCGGGCTGTGAGCTCCCCCTGGGCTATTTTGTTCTATACCTGCCCCCGAGTGCCAGGTTAGACCTCGAACCGACACTTCTGCTGTGCCGCGTTCGCGCGAAGAGAAAGGGGGAGAAAATGAAGAGAAAGAGAGAAAAATGAGATCCTAATTTAGTTCTCGGGCTACACGAAATGAACACCGGTTCAGCAGGTTGGTGTCTTGTAGCATTTAAGGATATAGGAATGTTGGTTGAGATTTCTGTTTTGGCCACATCCTTCGTCCGGCTCTACTCTGCAAGTCCCACCACCCTATGGCACCACCTAGTGGTTATCACTGCCTCATGTACAGGATCTTTAGCGGCAACCAATTGAAATAGATAGAAAAAAGGCTTCGTTTGTGATCTGATTTTATCGCCAAACAAAATCAACACGCGCGAAGCCTATGACTATTATCAACG
>NZ_JAPCIV010000066.1:0-11493 GCF_027707585.1 Aeromonas sp. QDB39
GTCGCGGGTTCGAGTCCCGTCCGCTCCGCCACTACTTAAGAAGCCCAGTCTAACGACTGGGCTTTTTTTCGTTTCCGGCACCGCACTTATTTCCCCGAACTGCCTCTTTTTTCCTCACGCGACTCAGTAAAACACACAGAGCCAGACGGTGGTCATGTCGGGATGGGTCCATTCCACCCGGTGTTTCTGGCGGGCGGGAATATTGATGTGGTCGCCCGGGCCCAGTTGTACCAGCTGCTGTTGCTGGGTTTGCGGGTCGATGAACAGCAGGCTGGCTTCCCCCTGTACCACCAGGATCCACTCATGCTCGTCCTGATCGTACCATTCACCCGGGGCGGTTTGATGGCCGTGGGAGAGGATGCGTTCGATCCGCAGGTGGTTGGTGCTGACCAGATCCTGAAAGAGTTCGGTAGGTAGTGGCGAGGGAATATCGTTCAGCAGATTGCGCGTGTGCATGGGTATCTCCCGTCTGACAGTGCGAATGGTTCTCTGCAGTATAGGAGCGAGCCTGGTAGGCAAAGGTGAGATTCGTGACAGGCAGATAAGCAAATTCGTGTCCGAACGAGAACGATTACGGCCATTTTGATGAAAAAGTCAGGGAATTCGCTGCAATTCCGACAAATTCTTGCTATTTTGCGCGCCACGAAAGCAAACGATTTCCTTCACACTTTCAGGACAAGTTATGGCAAAGCAAGATATGGCCGCCCAATCAGGGAACGGCGGCTTTTTGGACTCTTATTTTTCCATTTCTGCGCGCGGCAGCAGCGTGCGCCAGGAGTTGCTGGCCGGGTTGACCACCTTCCTGGCCATGGTTTACAGCATCATAGTGGTGCCAAACATGCTGGGCGCCGCCGGTTTTGAACAGGGGCCGGTGTTTGTGGCCACCTGCTTGATCGCCGCCTTCGGCTCTTTGCTGATGGGTCTGTGGGCCAAGCTGCCGATGGCCATCGGTTGCGCCATCTCCCTCACCGCCTTTACCGCCTTCAGCCTGGTGCTGGGGCAGGGGCTGAGCATCCCGGTGGCGCTGGGCGCCATCTTCCTGATGGGTGTTCTGTTCACCCTGATCAGCGTCACCGGCGTGCGTCAGTGGATCTTGGACAACCTGCCCTCCGGCATCGCCCACGGTACCGGCATCGGTATCGGGCTGTTCCTGCTGCTGATCGCCACCAACGGCGTCGGCATGGTGATCAAGAACGAAGGCGCCGGTCTGCCGGTACAGCTGGGTGAGGTCACCGCCTTCCCGGTCATCATGACGGTGCTGGGTCTGGCCGCCATCTTCGGTCTGGAGCGTCGCAAGGTGCCGGGCGGCATCCTGATGGTGATCATCGCCATCTCCATTCTCGGCCTTGTGTTCGACCCGAAAGTGACCTGGCAGGGCTTCTTCGCCATGCCGAGCCTGACTGGCGAGAAGGGCTCTCTGGTTGGCAGCATGGATCTGCTGGGCGCCCTCAATCCGGTGGTGATCCCGACCGTACTGGCGCTGGTGATGACCGCGGTGTTTGATGCCACCGGCACCATCCGTGCGGTGGCCGGTCAGGCGGGCCTCATCAACGAACGTGGCCACATCATCAGCGGCGGCAAGGCACTGACTGCCGACTCCGTCAGCAGCATGGTGGCGGGCGCCGTCGGTGGTGCACCGGCTGCCGTCTACATCGAGTCTGCCGCCGGCACCGCCGCCGGTGGCAAGACCGGTCTGACCGCTGCTCTGGTCGGCGTGCTGTTCCTGCTGATGATCTTCCTCTCCCCGCTGAGCTATCTGGTACCGGCCTACGCCACCGCACCGGCGCTGATGTACGTCGGTCTGCTGATGCTGGGCAACGTCACCAAGCTGGACTTCAACGACTCGGTCGATGCGCTCTCCGGCATGCTGTGCGCCGTCTTTATCGTGCTCACCTGCAACATCGTGACCGGCATCATGCTGGGCTTTGTGGCGCTGGTCGTCGGTCGTCTGTTTGCCGCCGAGTGGAAGAAGCTCAACATCGGCACCGTGATCATCGCCGTGGCGCTGGTGATTTTCTATGCCGGTGGTTGGGCTATCTAAGGCTCCCGGTTTACGTGAAGGGCTCCTGCGGGGGCCCTTTTTGTTGGCTGTGAGACGGCTAACAGTTTTCCTCATATTGGCTCCGCGCTGTTTCAGATTGAAACGCCGACCACCCTTCTGTTGTTTCAGATCCGAACCAAACTCCCGGTTATTTTTATCCTGATTTCTGTCGTTAGACTGGCTCCATCAACCATCTGCCTACCCGTGCGGTGGCAAGCCAAGGAGTGAGCCATGAAGAAACTGATCAATGCCGTCGATGCCGTGGTCCGTGAACAACTGATGGGGATGGCGGCCGCCCACCCCGAGCTCAAGGTCCGTATCGAGCCACACTACATCACCCGTGCCGACTCCCCCGTGATGGGCAAGGTGGCGCTGGTCTCCGGCGGTGGCAGCGGCCACGAGCCGATGCACGGCGGTCTGGTGGGCAAGGGGATGCTGGATGGTGCCTGCCCCGGCGAGATCTTTACCTCGCCGACCCCGGATCAGATGTATGAGTGCGGCCAGGCGGTCGACGGCGGTGCCGGCGTGCTATTTCTGGTGAAGAACTACACCGGCGATGTGCTCAACTTCGAAACCGCGGTCGAGCTGCTGCACGGTGACGGGGTCAAGGTGGGTTTTGCCCTGATCGATGACGATGTGGCGGTCAAAGACAGCCTCTATACCGCTGGTCGTCGTGGTGTCGCCACGACCGTGCTGTGCGAGAAGCTGGTCGGTGCCGCCGCCGAGGCGGGTTACGATCTGGCGCGCTGCGAGGCGCTGGCCCGCCGCATCAACAACCAGAGTCGTACCATAGGCGTCGCTACCCACGCCTGTACCGTACCGGCCGCCGGCAAACCCTCCTTCACCCTGGCGGACAACGAGATGGAGTTCGGCGTCGGCATCCATGGCGAGCCGGGCATAGCGCGCCGTCCCTTCACCAATCTCGACACCCTGGTGGGTGACATGTTCAATGAACTGGCGGACAACACTCCCTATGGCCGTACCCTGCGCCACTGGGACAGAGCCTCCGGCAGCTGGCAGGAGGAGCACACCTTCATCGAGCCGTTCAACAAGGGCGATCGGGTCATCGCACTGGTCAACAGCCTGGGCGGCACCCCGATCTCCGAGCTCTACGGCGTCTATGGTCGACTCGCTACCCTGTGCGAAGAGGCGGGCATCCATCTGGTGCGCAACCTGATCGGCCCCTACTGCACCTCCCTCGACATGACCGGCATCTCCATTACCCTGCTCAAGGTGGATGACGAGCTGATGACCCTGTGGGATGCCCCCGTTCACACCCCGGCCCTGCGTCACGGCTGCTAAGGAGCCTTCATTCCCATGCTAAGCAAACATCAGATCGTCAACTGGCTGCTCGACTGCGAACACATCTTCACCGAGCAGCGTGACTACCTCACGGCGCTGGATACCGATATCGGCGACGGCGACCACGGCCTCAACATGCAGCGCGGCTTTACCAAGGTGGCCGAGAAGCTGCCGGCGGTGGCGGACAAAGACATCGGTCAGGTGCTGAAAACCACCGGCATGACCCTGCTCTCCTCGGTCGGCGGCGCCAGCGGCCCGCTCTACGGCACCTTCTTCATTCGGGCCGCGGCCAGCAGCGATGCCTGCCAGAGCCTGACCCTCGGCCAGCTCGGCAAGATGCTGAGCGACGGGGTGGAGGGGATCGTCTCGCGCGGTCGCGCCGAGCCGGGTGACAAGACCATGTGCGACGCCTGGTGGCCGGCCCTGGCCGCCCTGCAGCAGGCGGAGCAGCAAGGCTTGCCTCTGCCCGAGGCGCTGGACAAGGCGGTCGCGGCCGCTGCCGCCGGTACTGAGGCCACCATCCAGATGCAGGCCCGCAAGGGGCGCGCCAGCTATCTTGGCGAGCGCAGCATCGGCCATCAGGATGCCGGGGCCACCTCGACCCTGCTGCTGCTGACCGCCCTGCGTGACAGAGCGAGGTTGTGACATGATCGGAATCGTAGTGGTCTCTCACAGCGCCATGCTGGCGGCCGGTTTGAAAGCGCTGGCCGACCAGCTGGGTAGCTCGGCCCGCCTGCTGCTGGCGGCCGGGGTCGATGACCCCGACCACCCCATCGGCACCGATGCCATCGCCGTGATGAGTGCGATTGAAGAAGCGGACGACGGCAGCGGCGTGCTGGTGCTGATGGACTTGGGCAGCGCCCTCCTGAGTGCCGAAACTGCCCTCGAACTGCTGCCCCCGCAGCTGAGTGCTCGGGTGCGTCTCTGCCCCGCCCCGCTGGTCGAGGGCACTCTGGCCGCCGTGGTGGCGGCCGGTTCCGGCCTGACGCTGGATGAGGTGGCCGCCGAGGCGCTCGGCGCGCTGGGCCCGAAACAGGCGATGCTGCCGGGCAGGGTGGATCCGCAGGATGTCGAGGCCGCTCCTGCCCCCGACGACGGCTGGCTGCGCTGCGAGGTGGTGGTGGATAACCCCCATGGCCTGCACGTGCGCCCTGCCGCTCGTCTGGTGGCGGTACTCAAGCCTTTTGCCGCCGAACTCAGGCTGCAAAAGGAGGATAAAGAGGCCAACCCCCGCAGCCTGACCCGGCTCACCATGCTCAACGTGCGCCAGGGTGACCAGCTCACCCTGCTGGCGCGCGGCGAGGATGCCGAGGCCGCCTTGGCCTGCTTCCAGCAGCTGGCTGCGGAGCGCTTCGGCGACTGACGCCACTGTTTCAAGGTGCTGCACTCGCTCACTGAGCCGGTGCAGCCCCATTCAAGACGAAGGAGTCCCCGGCACTGCCGCCCCTTCGCCCCTGTTAGTTTCAAAAGATGTCTTATGAACTAGAGAGAGGGATAAAATATGGACCGCATCATCATCAGCCCCAGCAAATACGTGCAAGGCAACGGGGCCCTCGCCAACATCGGCAACTACGTCAAGGCGCTCGGCGCCAAGCCGCTGATCCTGGCCGACGCCTTCGTCACCAAGCTGGTTGGCGATACCGTGGCTACCAGCTTCCACGGGGCAGGCATCCAGCCCGAATTTGACTGCTTCAACGGCGAGTGCTCCCGCCCCGAGATCGACCGCCTGCTGGCTCGCTGCAAGCAGACCCCGTTTGACGTCATCATCGGCATCGGTGGCGGCAAGACGCTGGATACCGCCAAGTCGGTCGCCTTCTACCAGCAGGTGCCGGTGGTCATAGTGCCGACCATCGCCTCCACCGATGCTCCCACCAGTGCGCTGGCGGTCATCTACACCCCGGAAGGGCAGTTCAGCGAATACCTGATGATCCCGACCAACCCCAACATGGTCATCATGGACACCGGCGTGGTCGCCCGTGCCCCGGTGCGGCTGCTGGTCTCCGGCATGGGGGATGCGCTCTCCACCTACTTCGAGGCGCGCGCCAACAAGGTGTCCGGTTGCCAGACCATGGCCGGTGGCGCCTCAACCCTGGCGGCGCAGGCCATCGCCGAGCTCTGCTACAAGACCCTGCTGGCCGATGGTTACAAGGCCAAGCTGGCGGTGGAGCAGGGGCTCTGCACCAAGGCGGTGGAGAACATCATCGAGGCCAACACCTATCTGAGCGGTATCGGCTTCGAGAGCAGCGGTCTGGCCGCCGCCCACGCCGTTCACAACGGCCTGACCCAGCTGGCCGAGTGTCATCACCTCTATCACGGTGAGAAAGTGGCGTTCGGTACCCTGGTGCAGCTGGTGCTGGAGAATGCGCCGATGGCGGAGATCGAAACCGTGCTGGGTTTCTGCCGCTCGATCGGCCTGCCCACCAACCTGCATATGATGGGGGTCAAGGAGCTGGACATGGCGCGCCTGATGGACGTGGCCAAGGCCTCCACCGCGGAAGGGGAGACCATCCACAACATGCCGTTCAAGGTCACCGCCGAGGATGTGCTGGCGGCCATCGTCACCGCCCACCAGCTGGGGCTGTAACCGCGCCACGGCTGACCTTGCCATATAAAAACGGCCCCGCATCTGCGGGGCCTTTTTGTGTTCAGCGGGCCGGTTCGCAACGACCTAAATAACCGTCAGCCGTGATAGTTGGCGGGATCGATCTCGAGCAGTTTCAGCCGTCGCCAGAGGGTAGTGCGGCCGATCCCCAGTTGCTGGGCCATCTGACTGACCTGCCCCTTGCAGGCGTGGGCACAGCGCAGGATGGCTTGCCGCTCCAGCTCGGCCAGAGTGAGCAGCGGTTGTCCCACCACCTCGTCCGCCACCAGTTGATGGCCGTGACGAATGGCGGCCGGTAGCGCCTCGGGCGGGATCTGCGATTGGCTGGAGTGAAGCAGGGCATGCTCGATGGCACTGCGCAGCTCCCCCAGGTTGCCGGGCCAGGGGTAGGCGAGCAGGCAGTCGAGGGCCGCCGGACTGAACTGGCGCCCTGGCTCGCGCCCCTGCGCCCCGAGCTGCTGGCTGATGAGGCCGGGCAGATCGGCAGTGCGCTCACGCAGGCTCGGCAGCCACAGCTCGCACGCCTGCAGCGCATAGAGCAGCTGACGGCCGAAGTGCCCCTCCTGCACCTTCTGCTCCAGCGCGGCGCTGCTGGTAGCGATGATCCGTACCTTGAGCGGCAGAATACGGGCCGAGTCGAAGCGCTGGAGGCGGCCGGTCTTGAGCAGTTGCAGCAGGGCCGCCTGCATGGGGGCAGAGAGGCACTCCACCTGCTCCAGCACCAGGGTGCCGCCGTGGGCCAGTTCGAACTTGCCGGCCCGCTCCTGTCCCGCTTCGTCAGAGCCCATCAGCTCCAGCGCCATCCGCTCGCTCGGCAGCGCCTGGCAGTTGAGGGTGACGAGCGGGCCGGCGGCCTGCTCGCTGCCGAAGTGGATCGCCTCCGCCAACTGGGCCTTGCCCACCTCCTCCTCGCCGCGCAGCAGGATGGGGCCCGGGCTTTGGGCCGCCTGCCGGGCGTAGCGCAGCAGCTTGCGCATGGCGCTCGACTCCCCCACCAGCGCCGACAGCTCGGGTACCGTCTGCCGTAGCTGATGGATGGCCCGCAGCCGATCGACCGGGTGCAGCAGCACGATAAAGCTGACGCCGTCCGGCCCGGGCAGCGGCTTGAGGCTCACCAGCGCACTGATGAACTCCGCCTCTTGCCCGCCCACCCGCTCCAGCGTTACCTCCACATGGCTCAGGGTGGTCTGCCCCTTGATGGCGAGCTGCAGCCGCTGGGGCAGCAGCAGGTGCTGTTCCAGCGGTTGGCCGAGGCAGAGATCCGGGTCGAGCCGCAGTCGCCTGGCCGCCAGGGCGTTGAGGTAGCGCAGCCTACCCTGCGAGTCCCAGGCCAGCACGCCGTCATCCATGCCGTCGAGCAGGGCGTAGAGCTCGCTCAGGTGGTGCTGGGACTCCTGCATCAGGGTCTCCATCTGCAGCAGGTGGGCCAGCTCGCGCCCGGCGCTGACGGTGAGCGCCAGATCGCCGGCGCTCGCCTCCTCCACCTTGCAGGTCAGCGCCATGATGGCGACCTGACGGCCGTTGCTGTTGTAGACCGGGCTGGCGCAGCAGTGCCAGGGGTGCAGGGTCTGGTTGAAGTGCTGGGTACCGCTGATGCAGAGCGGCATCCCTTCCAGCGCCGCCAGGTTGATGGCATTGGTGCCGATCCGCCCCTCGCTGAAAAAGGCGCCGGGGCCAAACCCCAGCGCTGCCAGTTCGCGCAAGGTGTCGGGGTGGCCGGTCTGGGCCAGCAGGCAGCCGCTCTCGTCGGTGAGCAGCAGGGCGCAGGGGCGCCCCTCCATGAATTCGTAGAGATCCTCGAGCGCCATCTCGCCAGTGGTGAGCAGGTCGCGCTTGCGCTGGCGCAGGCTCTGCAAGGTCTGCCCCTTGGCGCTGTGGGGCGGATGCCAGAGGGTGGCGCTGGTCTGGTGGGCGCAGCGCAGCCAGGAGGCTTGCAGATAGTCAGGCCAGGCCCGGGCTGGCGGCATGGAGGCGGACAGGATGGTCACGACAAGATCCGGCAAAGAGACGAACGCCCATTTAACCACCCTTGCCGGCCCGATTCAGTGACCTGCCTCAGAGGGATGGCAAACCATCCGCGGCGAGAGCGGGGTCGGCAAACTGCAACTCAAGCCAGCGGCAGAAGGCGCGACACTCCGGCATGGTCTCGCTCTCCTGATGCACCAGCAGATGCCACTGCGGCCCCTTGACCCTGTGGGTGGAGAGCGGCAACAGCTGCCCCTGCTGACGAGCGGGACGGGAGAGCCGCTCGCTCACCAGGGCGATGCCGAGCCCCTGACAGGCGGCGTCCAGCAAGAGGCCGGGATCGGAGAAGTTGAGCCCCCGGGTCTGCAGCTGCAGATCCTCTCCACCCTTGAGGGTCCAGTGGTGCCAGTCCAGCTCCCGCTCTCCGTGCAGGGTGGTGCGCTCTGCCACAGGTAGCGCCAGCACGGCGGGGGCCGCCACCGGCAGCAGGTGGTCTGCCAGCAGCAGCTGGTGGCGGCACTCGGCCTGGGGAGCCAGCTCCCAGCGCAGGGCGAGATCGATGGTCTGTTCGGCCATGTCGGGCTCTTCGTCACTGGTGAACAGCCAGAGGTCGACCTCGGGATGGGCGCGATGAAACGCCCCCAGCCGCGGCAGCAGCCAGTGGCGGGCGAGGGCGGTGCTGGTGTTGAGCACCAGCTGGTTGGGCTTGCGATACTGCTCCAGCCGCTGGATCCCCATCGCCAGCTGCAGCAGCACGCTCTGGGTGGTCTCCAGCAGATCCTGCCCCGCATCGGTGAGGGTGACCGAGCGCCCCTGCCGGTGAAACAGCGGCTGGCCCAGCAGCTCCTCCAGCGAGCGGATCTGCTGGCTGATGGCGGACTGGGTCAGGTGCAGCTCCTGCGCCGCCTGATGAAAACTGCCGAGTCTGGCCGCCGCCTCAAAGCCCCGCAGCACGTTGAGCGGGGGCCACTGCTTGAACACCATTGATTAGCTCCACTTATCACTTTTACGGAAAATCGATCGTTTGTTCGTCATCCATGCAGCAGATAGTCTATTACTCAGCGTGATTCGATTAACAGCGCTTGTTTTTGATCCCCCTTTTGTTGGGCCCGGACGCTCAGGTTCGAGCCCGTTTTCACAGGAGTCATCTCATGTCATCCCGTCGCCATGTTCTGAAACAGCTGGCCGCCCTCGGCGCCTTGGTCGGGCTGGGTACGCTGCCAAAGGCAAAGGCCGCCGCAACCGTCGCCAGCCCGGCAGACGCCCGCTTCTACATGCCGGAAGAGTCGACGTTTCAGACCCGGGTCTGGGTGGCGTTTGCCGCCAGCGAGGCCATCTGGGGCAGCGACTATCCGGCGGTGCAGGCCACCATAGGCCGGCTGGTGCAGGCCATGGTGCCTTATACCCAGGTGAACGTGCTCTGCCGCGAAGCCGAACAGGCGCTGGCCCGCCAGCTCTGCGGCGAGCAGAACACCCGCTTTGTCGTCGCCGAGCTGGATGACATCTGGCTGCGGGATACCGGCGGCGTCTTCGTCCAGAACGAGGAGGGGGAGCTGGGGCTGGTGGACTTCAACTTCAACGGCTGGGGTGACAAGCAGGAGCACGAACAGGATGCAGGTGTCGCCGAGCTGGTCAGCCAGCAGGCCAAGGTCCGTTATCTGCGGAGCAAGCTGACCGGCGAGGGGGGCGGCATCGAGGTGGATGGCAACGGCACCGCCATCCTGACCGAGAGCTGCTGGCTCAACAACAACCGCAATCCGGGGGTGAGCAAAACGCAACTGGAGGTGGAGCTGAAGGCCAATCTGGGGCTGCGAAAAATCATCTGGCTGCCGGGGATCAAGGGCAAGGACATCACAGATGCCCACGTCGACTTTTACGCCCGCTTCGTACGCCCCGGGGTGGTGGTGGTCAATCTGGACAACGACCCCCAGTCCCACGACTACGAGGTGACCCGCCAGCACCTGACCATCCTCAAGCAGGCCACCGATGCGGACGGCAACAAGCTGGAGCTGCATGTGCTGCCGCCACCGCTGGATGGGCGGGACAACCGTTTCAGCCGTAGCCGGGATTTTGCCGCCGGCTACATCAACTATCTGCCGATCAATGGCGCGGTGATCGCCCCCGAGTTTGGCGACAAGGCGGCCGACAGCTACTGCCACGAACTGCTGGCCCGCCTCTATCCCGGCCGTGAAATCGTGCAGATCAACATTGACCCGGTGGCCGCAGGTGGCGGCGGCATTCACTGCATCACCCTGCACCAGCCCGCCTGACCTTCCCCTACCGACCGATAACCCGGGGCGTTGCGACGCCCCGGGTTATTTATCCACGCCAATTCTTGGTAACCGTGAGCCTCCTGACCCGCCGCAGTCCTATTTCTTGGCCAACGATGCCATATGGTGTGTCACCTTGATCACACTCCCGAGTTATTCAAGAAGCTGAGACTGGGTGGTGCTTTCCATTGCTGCGCTGTAAGTGTATTTTTACTCGATAGTAAAATATTTATTCAGAAGAGGATATTGAGTGAACATATTCCGAACCAGTCGCTTGCCTAAAATAATAGATAAAAGGAATTTTCGTAACGAGAATGCAGACAGCCTGTATTTTATGGAAGGAAGAAAATGTGCTTATTAATACCAACTGTTATCTAATCACTCTTAAGCTACAATAAATTAAGGAGTAGATGCTTTGGCAAAGAAAAAAATTGTATCCGTTGGTTTTAAATTGGCCAACAATGATGTAACCCCCCTAAGCTTTAGGTCGAAAGCATCGTTGTTAGACTGGGATGTAATTCTGTTTCGTGAAGACATTATTGAGTTCTTATATTCAGATAGAAGTTCGAATAACTATCAAGGTAAACCTTCACTTTCTGAGAGCACATCTTTTCAACTCAAAGAAGCAGTTCAACATTGGCGCCGAGAAATATTAGATGCAGTCAACTGCGGGAAAACAGTGTTTTATTTTCTTGAGCAATATCGAGACTTTTATATTGATACTGGACAAAGACAATACTCAGGAACAGGGCGCAACCAAAAAACCACACGAATAGTTTCTCCCTACGACAACTATAAGTGCTTACCTTTAGATATTTCCGTTACGCCAAGACAGGGACAAGAAATGATCTTGGCTCCTCAAGGAGCTGAGTTCCTCTCTACGTATTGGCAAGATTTCTCCTCTATTTCTGAATATAAAGTCACGCTGGATAGTAAGCAAACAAAGCCATTGTTGTACACCAAGCATGGTAATAATGAAGTTGCATCCTATATAACAACTAAATCAAGTGGATCTTTAATACTCTTGCCATACATAGATCTCGAAAATGAGGAGTTTACAGAAGAGGTTGAGCTTGATGATGGGTGGAGCTCTTGTTGGAGTGAAAAAGGCTATCAATTTGGCGCCAAGTTAGTTTCAAGTCTCATTAATGTTGATATGCAATTACGCAAGAGTACAGAAAACACGGTTGAGCCAGAATGGGCAAGATCAGATATTTACGCTTTTACAAAAGAAAACCTGATTACCCATGATTAGCAGTCAGTTACCACGAACTATACTGATCTTACGTACAGTTATCGAGGTGCGAGATCAT
>NZ_JAPCIV010000067.1:0-11441 GCF_027707585.1 Aeromonas sp. QDB39
GTATAGACAGTGGCAGGCCCTTTTCCAGATTTACTTATGTGTGTGGGTTGCTTTTCCTACACCGCTACCTAAGGGTACCGGACTCTTTCTGGGCAACCCCTACGTCGCCAACCGGCTGATCGGCTCGAGCGATACCCAGGAGCAGCTGGTGGTGGATTTTGGCGGGCTCGATTGCTTCACCTATCTGGATTATGTCGAGTCGCTGCGTCGCGCAACGAGTGTGCATCACTTCATCGAGAACCTGATGCACACTCGTTACGTGAACGGTGAGGTCAACTACCTGACCAGAAAGCACTTCTTCTCCGACTGGGTGCATGGCGACAACAAGGTGAACGACGTGACCCATCTGGTGGGGGGCGCCGCGGTGACCACCGCCAAGCTGCTCAACCAGAAGGCCGACGGCGGCCATTACATTCCGGGGCTGGGGGTGACGGCGCGGGACATCACCTACATTCCCTCCGCCAGCATCGACGAGAACACCCTGAGTCTGCTGGAAGAGGGGGACTACATCGGCATCTACACCGATCTCGCCGGGCTCGACGTGACCCATACCGGCATCTTCATCCGTGGCGAGAACGGCCCCGTGCTGCGCAATGCCTCCTCCCTCTCGAGCAAGATGCAGGTGGTGGACTCCCCCTTCCTGGAGTACGTGCAGAACAAGCCGGGGATCCTGGTCTATCGGCCTCAGGCCGAGGACTCGAGCTCCTAGGGAGGGCCCTGGCCGAGATGGACGCCTTGCGTCCGATAAAAGAAAGCCCCGGACAGTGCCCGGGGCTTCTCTTTTGTTGGCGGTGCTTCCTCAACGGGGTTTGAAGCGGGCGACCCAGGGATTGGCGGTGAGACCGTGCAGGATGACGCTCAGTATGATGGTGCAGAGCACGGTGGCGATGATGGGGCGCTGGCCGAGGAGGGCCGGCTCATTTTGCAGCACCATCACCGCAAAGACGATGCTAGCCAGCCCCCGTGGCCCAAACCAGCCGATGAAGAGCTTGAGTTCAAGCTTGAGGCCGGTGCCGAACAGGCTCAGCCAGACCGGCAGCATGCGCAGCAGGGTGAGGCTGGCGGCGGCATAGAGCCAGTATTGCCAGTGCAGCAGCTCCGTCAGCATGGGCATCAGGGTGGCGCCGAACACCATCCAGATCACCACCGAGAGCAGATCGCCGTACCCCTCGCAGCTGTCCAGATAGGCGTGCTTGTGCTCCCCCAGTTTGCGGCCGATCAGCAGGCCGCCGACGAAGGCGGCGATGAAGCCGCTGCCGCCCAGGGTCTGGGCCAGCGCGAAGCAGAGCAGGGCCAGCCCCGGCATGGTGAGCTGGCGCCATAGCGGCAGCTGCCAGCCGTTGAGGTAGGAGGTCTTGAGCAGGCGCAGGGTGAGGCTGGTCAGCCCCCAGGCCACCAGCAGGCCGATGCCGATCTCCTCCAGCAGCAAGGTGAGTGCCAGCAGGCCGGTACCGCTGTGCTGCTCGGTGGGGGCGATGAGGGCGAGCAGCAGGAGCAGCACAGGCACGCAGATGCCGTCGTTGAGGCCGCTCTCCTGGTTGAGCCCCTCCCGGATGGGGGCGGGCACTGCCGGGTTGCTCACCACCGCCTTGCCGAGTGCCGCATCGGTGGGGGCGAGTATGGTGGAGAGGATCGCCATCTCCAGCAGCGGCAAATCGGGGAAGAGCCAGTGACCGAACAGGGCGCCGGCCGCCAGGGTGAGCGGCAGGCCGATCAGCAGCAGCCGGATGGGCAGGGCGCGGTTGGCCAGCAGCACCTGCCAGTTGGTGTTGGCCGCGTCGCTGAACAGCACGATGACCAGGGTCAGCTCCGCCAACAGCTTGATGCCGTCGCTGTCGATGGAGAGGGAGAGCAGCTCGATGCCGCCCGGCCCCAGCAGCCAGCCCATCAGCAGAAACAGCAGGGGGCCGTTGACGAGGCGCGACTCAAAGCGCCCGGCGATCAGGCTGTAGACCAGCAGAAAGGCGGCGATCACCGCCAGGTTCTGGTAAATCAGGGACGCATCCATGCAGCCTCCTGTGGCAGGGTCTCTGTGGTGAGGGTCAGTCGGTCAGGCAGTCCGGGTCGAATACGTATTCGCCATCCAGCCAGCGCAGGATCTCGCCGACGCAGGATTGGTCGCGAAACGGCAGGTAGCGGGCCTTGAGATGGGCCACCTGCTCAGGGGTCAGCTGGGCCAGCCCTATGTCCTGAAACAGCGGCAGATCGGCCTGGATCATGGCGGAGATCTGCGGGCCGCAGGTGGCATTGAGGGAGGCGTGCAGCGCCTTGTCCGGATCGTACTGCTTGCCGAGCTTGTAGCTCATGGGCAGGGTGGCCAGCGGCAACACCGACAGCGCCGCCTGTTTCATGGGGTTGACCGCGTGGCCCGAGGTCAGCTCGGCGAGTTCCGCCGGGCGGTTCTCGAAGGCGCGCAGGTGCAGGAAGCTGCTGGCCTTGCTGCCGTCGTTGACCGGGTAGTTGTCCCACAGGAACGGCTTGCGATGCAGCCACTCGGCCACCTGCTTGAGGTGGGCCGCCGGATAGTCGCTGGAGCAGACTTTGGGGCCGGTCCAGAAGATCTCGAAGCGCTTGTCCAGCCCCTGCCCCAGATCCTGCAGATAGTGGGGCGGCATGGCGCCGAACACCTTCTCCAGCACGGGGTCCGTCGAGTAGTAGCTGGGACAGAAGAGCAAGCGGCCTGCGCGGGTGTGGGCCGCGATGTCGTGGGCGATGGTGAGCTGCCAGTGAGCGAGATCCGGGGTATCCCCCTTCATGTCGTCAAACAGCACGGCCAGGATGTCGGGTTTGAGCTCCTCCTCGATGAGCCGCACCTTTTCCAGCAGGGCTGGCCGCTGGCGGGCATAGTCGTGGTGCGCGCCCATGGGGCTCAGACCCACCCCGAAGGCGAGGCCGTTGTCGCGGCACTGGCGGGCGAGCTGGCGCAGCGCCTCGAGCTGGGCGGCAGGCCAGGGTTTGGCCCAGTGCTTGCGCAGGTAGCCATCTTCCTTGGGGGCATAGAGATAGAAGCCGTAACCGTGGCGGGGCAGCCACTGGGCATAGCGGGCGCGGGCTTCCCAGCTCCAGCCCTTGCCAAAGAAGCCCTCGATCACCCCCAGCTGGGGCGAAGGGGGTTGCAAGCCGGACAACAGGGTTTGGTAAGGCATAGGTAACTCCCTTCTCGCAGAGGACGAGGCAGACAACGACGATCAGACCGGATCTTCTTCCAGAAAGCGCACCCCGATCTTGCGGGGCTCACCCTCGTCCATTTCGGCCACGGTCCAGATCAGTCCCTGCCATTCGACGTGGTCGCCGACTACCAGATTATCGCCCAACTGGTGGGCAATGAAATGGCCAAGGGTCTGATCCGCCACCTCGCTCACATCCAGCCCGTACAGGGGGGCGAGATCCACCAGGTTGGCGGCCGCCTCCAGCAGGAAGTCGCCGAAGAAGCGCGGGCCCAGATCCTGCTCCGGCGCCTGGCTGAACAGCTGGCCGAGGGCGGGCAGGTCGCGCTCGTGGCCGATGACGCAGAGGATGTCATCGGATTGCAGACAGGTACTGCCCGAGGGGTGCAGCAGCTCCTGATCGCGGAACAGGGCGCAGATGCGGGTGCCCTTGGGCATGCGCAGATCCCGCAGCGGCGAGCCGATGCACCACTTCTCGTCGCTCAAGCGATAGACGAAGGTCTCCCACTGGGAGTCGAGATCGATCTCGAGCCCGGAGCGGTTGATGGGTGAGGGGGGCGCCGGTACCTCCACCCGCGCCAGCCTGGAGGCCAGCGGCAGCGAGCTGCCCTGCAAGATGAGCGAGACCAGCACCACGAAGAAGGCGACATTGAAGTAGAGCTGGGCGTTGGGCAGCCCCGCCATCATGGGGAACACCGCCAGAATGATCGGCACCGCGCCGCGCAGGCCGACCCAGGAGATGAACCAGCGCTCGCGGGGGGCGAAGTTCTTGAACGGCAGCAGCCCGATCCAGACCGAGATGGGGCGGGCGAACAGGATCATCCACATGGCCAGCGCCAGCGCCGGCAGGGCGATGGGCAGCAGCTTGTGGGGGGAGGCGAGCAGCCCCAGCACCAGAAACATGCCGATCTGGCTGAGCCAGGTCAGGCCGTCCAGCACCGACAAGGTGGTGCTGCGACTGCGCAGGGAGAGGTTGCCAAGCAAGAGGCCGGTGAGATAGATGGCGAGGATGCCGCTGCCGCCCACCGCCGTGGTGAGGGCGAAGATGAGCAGGCCGCCGCTGACGGTGAGCAGCGGGTAGAGGCCGGGGGCCAGCTTGGCGCTGTTGATGAGCTTCCACAGCAGCCAGCCGCCGCCAAGGCCGATGCCGGCGCCCAGCCCGAACTGCTTGAGCAGTTGCAGCAGCAGAAAGCCGGCGTTGAGGTCTTGCTGGGCGCTGGCCAGCACCTCGATCAGGGTGACGGTGAGAAACACCGCCATGGGATCGTTGCTGCCCGATTCTATCTCCAGGGTGGCGCTGACCCGCTCGTTGAGACTGCGCCCGCCGAGCAGGGAGAACACCGCTGCCGCATCGGTGGAGCCGACGATGGCGCCGATCAGCATCCCCTGCATCAGGTTGAGGTCAAACAGCCAGGCGGCGGCCAGGCCCGTGAGGCCGGTGGTGATGGCCACCCCGACCGTGGCCAGCGACAGCGCGGGCCAGAGCGCCACCCGAAACGAGGAGACCCGGGTGCGCATGCCGCCGTCGAGCAGGATGATGGCGAGCGCCAGGTTGCCCACCAGATAGGCGATGGAGTAGTCGGCGAAGTGGATGCCGCCGGGGCCATCTTCACCGGCCAGCATGCCGACGGCGAGGAAGATCACCAGGATGGGGATACCGAGACGGGAGGAGAGCGCGCTCAACAGGACACTGGCGCCCACCAACAAGGCCGCGACGAGGAAAAAACTGTTGATGGTGACGGCATCCAATGGCGAACTCCTTCTGTCAAAATGCAAATCAGGCACATTATATGCAGTTTGTTGGGCTCGGTGTGGCTTAATTGTGCATTTATTTGCAGTTTTTTACATTTTCGGTGTCATTGCTGCGAAGGGTTCTGGCCATCAAAAGGGGGTCGCCGGCGTCGCCAGCGCGGCGAGCAACGTGACCATGTTCACAAAGTGGGCAGATAGCGACAGGGGCACCCGTGGGTGCCCCTGTCGGCGGACTCGAGTCAGTCGTCCTCGTCGTCCTTCACTTCCCGGATCTTGTCCTTGTAGCGGGGCAGCTCTTTCTCCAGTCGCTTCATGTCCTTGATGGCGTTGAGAAACAGGCCGAGCAGGAAGAGCAGTGGCAAGCCTATCCAGAGCCAGAGGTTCATGTGCTACTCCTTTCGTCGATGGCCAGGGTGACATAGCGGGCCAGGATCTCGTCGAGGTTGGCCAGTATGGTCCCCTTGCCTTCAATATCCGCCTGTTGCAGGCAAAGTGCCAGCGCGGCCGGGTCGAGCCGCTGCTCGCGGGACTCAGGCGCAAAGCTGATGTGCCAGGGCTCGTAGGCGACGCCGCTGCCGGCACCGACCGGTTTGGCATAGGGCAGGAAGAAGCCGAAGTCGTTCATGCGATCTTCAAGCCACTCGCTCAGGTCGGCGAACCAGCCCCCGGCTTCATACTCCCAGGGCTCCAGCGTCAGCCTGGTGCCGGCGGGCAGGCAGTCCGGGTCATAGATGTCGAGATCGGTGCCCCAGTGGTGGCGGCTGGTGCCGGGCAGGGCGCTCCAGTGCAGGATGGCGTGGAGGCGCTCCTCGTCGCTCAGTTGCAGGGCGTCGATGGGCTGGCTGTGGGCATCGAGCAGCGGCCGCTCGCCGCGCCACTTGCCGTTCCAGATGGCGAGTTGGCGATCAAAGCCGCGCCAGCTGGAGGCGGGCTGCAGGTTGAAACCGGCGTGGGCGGCGGCCACCTGCATGTCGTTGAAGGCCGCCGCGGTGGCGGCCGTCAGCCGGTGCGGGTCTTGCCCCACCAGAATGAGGTGACCTTCATCCAACCCCAGCAGTTGATCCTGGGTCATGCCAGCAACCTCGCGAGCACCCCTTGGTACATGTCTGCCAGCAGATCCAGATCGTCCGCCTTCACGCACTCGTTCACCTTGTGGATGGTGGCGTTGACCGGGCCCAGCTCGATCACTTCGGCGCCAGTGGGGGCGATAAAGCGCCCATCGGACGTGCCGCCGGTGGTGAGCAGGGCCGGCTGCTGGCCATTCACCGCCTCGATGGCAGAGACCGCCGCCGCCAGCAGCTTGCCGGTGTCGGTGAGGAAGGGCTGGCCGGAGAGGGTCCAGTCGATCTGGTAATCCAGACCGTGCCTGTCCAGCAGGGCTTCGACCCGCTCGCGGATATCCAGGTCGGTCAGTTCGGTGCTGAAGCGGAAGTTGAACTGGACTTGCAGTTCGCCGGGAATGACGTTGGAGGCGCCGGTGCCGCTCTGGATGTTGGCTATCTGGAAGCTGGTGGGGGGGAAGTAGGCGTTGCCCTCATCCCACACGGTGGCGGCGAGCTCGGCCAGCGCCGGCGCGGCTTTGTGAATGGGGTTGTCCGCCAGATGGGGATAGGCGACGTGGCCCTGCACCCCGCGCACCAGCAGATCGCCGGTGATGGAGCCGCGCCGGCCGTTCTTCACCACATCGCCGACCACGGCAGTGGAGGAGGGTTCGCCGACGATGCACCAGGTGATCTTCTCGTGGCGCGCTTCCAGGGTGTCGATCACCCGGGTGGTGCCGTTGATGAAGGGCCCCTCTTCATCGGAGGTGATGAGGAAGGCGATGGACCCTGTGTGATCCGGATGCTCGGCGACAAAGCGTTCGACCGCCACCACCATGGCGGCCAGCGAGCCCTTCATGTCGGCGGCACCACGGCCGTAGAGCACGCCATCCTGGATGGTCGGCTCGAACGGCGGGGTATGCCATTTTTCCAGCGGGCCGGCGGGCACCACGTCGGTGTGGCCGGCGAAGCAGAACAATGGCCCCTCGCTGCCGCGGCGGGCCCAGAGGTTGGTGGTGTCTTCGAACACCATGGGCTCGATGACGAAGCCGAGCTTGGCGAGGCGCTCCGCCATCAGGGTCTGGCACCCTTCATCCAGCGGGGTAACGGAGGGGCGGCGGATCAGATCCTTGGCCAGTGCGATGACATCCGACATCAGCGTTCCTTAGCAAAAAAGTTTAACGAGAGAAGAGGGATTGGTAGTGATCGGCCTTGAAGCCCAGGGTCAGCTCGCCGTCCCGGTCCAGCAGCGGGCGCTTGATCATGGCCGGGTGCTCCAGCAACAGGGCGCGCGCCTTGGCGGTGTCGAGCCCCTGTTTGGCCTCGTCCGGCAGGGCGCGGAAGGTGGTGCCGCGGCTGTTGAGCAGCGCCTCCCAGCCGAGCTGGCTCAGCCAGCGGTCGAGGTCGGCCGGATTCAGGCCGTCGGCACGGTGGTCGTGAAAGCGGTAGTCGATGCCGGCCTGCTCCAGCCACTTGCGGGCTTTTTTGATGGTGTCGCAGTTTTTGGGAGAAATGCCGTAAAGCACAACTTTGCACTCAGTCTTCTTGTCCATGGGCTCACCGTGTTCCGTTTGATGGGCAGTAGCATACAGTCGATCTCCACGCATGGAAACGAGGCTGCATTGGGTTAACCACCATGACAGATGGCTTGTCCTAGCGGGCATGGGGGGGATTAGGTAAAAATAACAATCAGTGCATATTGTTGGAAGAGCCGTTTTTCTGATAGGCTCACCTCATCTTAGTTCTCGGTCTTGCTCACCTGATCTCTGATGTGGGCCAATGCACAGGAGTTGTCATGAATCGTCCTCCGAAAGCGTATTCCTACATTCGGTTCAGTACCCCAAAGCAGGCACAGGGGGACAGCTACCGCCGTCAGTTAGAGCTTGCTACTGCTTACTGTGCAAAGCATCAACTGCAGCTCAGTGAGGAAACCATTGAAGATTTTGGGGTCAGTGCCTATCGGGGCGGCAACCGAACTAATGGAGCGCTGGGTCGTTTCATTGATGCAGTGAGGGACGGGAAGATTAAGGAAGGATCTTACCTATTGGTAGAATCGGTTGATCGCCTGAGTAGACAAGCAATTGAGGACGCGTTACGCCAATTCCTAGAGATTATGAGTATGGGGATTGTGATCGTAACGCTTCTTGATAAGCGGGTGTATAGAGGTGGCGGAATGGATATAACCTCGCTGTTTGTCTCTATCATGAGTATGGCGCGTGCGAATGATGAGTCTAAGACGAAGAGTATTAGGGGTAGCGAGGCTTGGGAGAATGGCCGTGATCAGGCCAGAGAGAACAACAAGGTGATGAAAAACTCCCGCTTACCCTCATGGCTGAGATTGGAGGAGGACAAGATCATTCCTATCCCTGAACGAGCCGCAATCGTGAATGAAATGTTTGAGCTAGCTAAGTCGGGTTGTGGTTATGAACAGATCGCCAAAACTTTTCTGGAGAAGGGCTACAAGACATTTGGAAAAGAGGCGGACTGGCGTCCTGCTGGTATTCAAGCTGTGATCAAGAGTGAATCCGTAATCGGGGTATTTCAACCGCACAAAATCATAGATGGTAAGCGAGTTCCTGATGATAAGGGACCAATCTGGGGATATTATCCCACAGTAGTTACTCCCGCTCTATTTAATGAGGTGCAGCATCTCATCAGCCAGAGAAATAATCATAGTGGCTCCTATCGAAAAGGCACTTATAACAACCTCTTTAGTGGCGTACTTCGTTGCCAGTGCGGAGAGCTATTACGTTACCAAAATAAGGGGCGAGCAGGAAGCCCTCGCAACTATCTCGTTTGCCCGAAGCAGAATATCACTGGGTGTAATCTGCCGAACATGCTATATGACAAAGTTGAGCCGCAGTTGTTACAGGCATTCAGTATTCTGTCAAAAATGATGCAACAACGAGTTGGGGAGAACGAGAAAATTCTCGCTATCAAGGAGAACTTAGCCACGTTACAAACCCATTTAGAGGTTGAAACTAGGAGGAAAAACAAAGCGGCTCAATCCATATTGGATTTCGATGATGATGCCACTTTTCGAAAGGAGTTTGTAACGAGTAAAGCTAACTGCGAAGCCTTAGAGGACCAGATACAAGAAGTTGAGAGCGACCTTATGAGTCGAGAACTGTCAGAAAAAACAATTGTCAAGCTCTTGAAACCAGAAGACCTGAATAGCACCAATCAACGTCAACTATTCAATAGCCAAATAAAAACTGCAGTGAAAGAGATCAAATTTAGCTACGACGGTTATGAACTGGCTGCCGTATTTAAGGACCTGGATGATAAGTTCATGCTTGAGCAATCTTTCAAGCCCAAGCTGGTGGGTAGTAGCATTCGAGATATAAGTGGTGAGGAACTGCTCAGAACAACAGCTGAGGCACCCTACATTGACGCCAACTGGGTGAAGGAAGAAATCGACGAGTACGAGTCTTTCCAGAAAGGATCTGGCTCAGAATTTGACGACGATTTCGAGGACTTGAGTTCGGAAGAGTTGAAGTAAAGGTATCGCAGGGGGCGATGATGGACGTTACAGCGATTTTTATCGGGCCTCCTACACAAGGGCTTATCAATCCACGGGGGACACTCTCGCAGATACCCGGCTTCAATGGGCGTTACAGTCAGTACGTCAGGCGGGCAATAGACAACATCCGGCGGGTGCAGGGGGTCGACCTGCCGGAGGTTCCCGAACCGGACAATGGATTGGGGACGTGGACTCCCTTACAAGCCTTGGCTGTGTTGACCTATGGCCCCAGCTCTCACTTGAACCTGAGGCTAATAGCGGAGATCGAGCAGCTTACCGGGCTGGAGTTACCACACGATGAAAGGCAAAGCCGCCATGAGGCTGCGTTTTACGTGGAGTACTTGACCCCGCTACTTGCCTATTTTGAAGAACAACAGCCGGGTTTGCAAACAGAGGTGATCCCGCAGTTTTTCTGTGACCCCTACCAGGTTGATTTCCGCGTCGGGTTCAGATGGTTCGACCCAGATGGCAGATACTTCGACAGGCCGATCCGACAAGAGGCGTACTTGCTGGAGTTTGACGAAGCCTATCATCTGGAGCCAGCGAACCGCCAAGCAGACCAACAGCGTGATGCCTGTATCGAGCAGCAGACGGGCCTCAGACCGCTCAGGATACGCCATGAGGAGCAAGAGCTATGGGCTACCATTTGCCGGACTCAGGGACGCATCCTAAGCGTGGAGGAGTACCTGCAAGGGCTGCTGGAGGCGATGGCCGAGCCGAATGAGGGGCGACATATCGACATCACGCGGGAGTCTGCCCAGAGTGCTTATACCTGCGATCCTGCCGGGTATCTGCGTTATCCCGCCCAGCCCGGACGGGATTTAAAGCAGATTGCGGAGCGGCTTGGCTGGCGGTTGAGTTCGAGGCACAGCGGCAGACTGGCTTACCACCGCCTGACAGCTCCTTAACCGACCACCCGCTGACACATTTTAGGTTGATGTGTATGGTCATATTGAGTCCCGCATACACATTTCAGAACGTGTTCAAGGGCTTTTTCGCGATTGTGTGTCAATGTGTCGGCTGTGTCACCCTGTTTTATATATCCGTTTAGTGGCTATTCCTCTTACTCATTTACTGCACCGAGTCGGGAACCTACAAGCCACCCGGAGGAGAAAGATCAAGAAGATAGCAACGATCCCGCCTTGCCAGATGACCTGAAAAAACTATCCCAAACCCCACCAGCATAAGGAAATCTGGTGGGCAACATTGAGATCCTATGCCGGTATAAGACAGATGGGACAAACCATAGGAGAACCCAATGGAAAATATCACATCTGCTAACCCGCTGTTCAAGGCTCTGGAGGCTGGACTGCTTGCCGCCTTGGCTATCCTCATCAAGGATGGCATCCAAAAGATGCAGACCCCGCCTGAGCAACCGAAGGATTCGAACTCTCAATAGACCATGCCCGTGTGACAGACCGGAAGCCCCCCGGCAACCCCTGTCACACGGGTTGGTTTACGAGTTTTGACACGATTTTCTTGCAGGGTCTTGAGCCTATTGGGAGGTCATCATGGCAATCATCGGGTATGCCCGTGTTTCGACCACAGGGCAATCGCTGGAGCAGCAGTTGGCGGCACTGGCGGAGTGCGAAAAAGTTTTTCAGGAAAAAATCAGCGGGAGCAAGACGGATAGGCCGCAACTACAGGCAATGCTCGAATTTGCCCGCTCTGGGGACGTGCTAAAAGTGACCAAATTGGATCGTCTCGCTCGGAACACTCGCCATTTGCTGGAGATCACAGACCAACTTCACGCAAAAGGGGTAACCTTGCAGATCCAAAACCTTGGCATCGACACGGCGACCCCGACAGGCAAACTGATGTTGACCATGATTGGGGCCATTGCCACGTTCGAGCGAGAAATCATGCTGGAGCGGCAGGCTGAGGGGGTAATCCCCCCGAAAAACCAGGGTGCTCATAAGTAGAATTTTCCCGTACCTTGAACGCAGGAGGTTCTACATG
>NZ_JAPCIV010000068.1:0-11118 GCF_027707585.1 Aeromonas sp. QDB39
TACTCAGCATGCACACCGACAAAACCCCACCACCACCCAGGCCCCTCCGCTCCCCGGCGCCGGCCGGGGGCCCACCGGATCACCCACCCAGCGGCCGGCAGTGGCCACCTTGAGCGCCGAGCTCGGCGGTGACCCGGGGGGCCAGATCCCGGCACCGGCCCGGGGGCCCACTGCGTACTGGCACCGCCACCGGTGGCCACCCTGGGCCCTGAGCTCGTCGGCGGCCCGGGGCCACCTGCAGCACCGGATCACCCGCCCGGTCACCGGCATTGGCCACCTGTAGTACCGGATCACCAACCTGGCGGCCGGCAGTAGCCGCCCTGGGCCCCGAGCTCGTCGGCGGCCTGGGGCCCACTACGCACCGGATCACCGGCACCGGCCAGCTGGACACAGCACCGCCGCCGGTGGCCACCATGAGTCCCGAGCTCGGCGGTGACCCGGGGCACCACATCCCGGCACCTGCCCGGGGCCCGCCGCACACCTGGTCCCCGGCAAAGAGCAAGCCACCCAGGATATCGAACCGTCCTGCGGCCCGAACAAAACCACCAGCGGTGTCGACCAAGGACATCGAGCTGAGCACAACCGTTGGAGCTGGCTGCCCTGGGCCTCGAGTTCGACAGCAGCTAAGGCCCGTTAGCGCCAACCCATCTCAGGGCGGCCCACGGCGCCGGCTACGCCTACCGCCACTCACCAACTCATCTGCACCTGTGCTCGCAGTCTTGGGCTACGAACCATAACGGACTCCCAATCTGGATAGTCAGTAAGGATCCAAAGCTGATGATCATCTAGCCGAACGTGGATCCAGTGATTGAATATCAAGTCTGATGGCCACCGAAAAGTATTGGCCACCACCAGAGGAAGGGAAGGGAAGGGAAGGGAAGGGAAGCATTAGAGTAACGCGAAGTAATAGGCAAGAGCCGGCGAATCTATCAATGCTGCGACACTGACGCGGCTAATGCGGTAGAAACTACTGATGTAGCCCCTTATCTCTAAGATATCTCCGACATTCCATCAACAAAAAGCCCCGCGAGGCGGGGCTGTTTGGATCTTGCGTCTGTCATATGTCTATGTAGAGATCTTAACTGGGCGCGGCAACGGCTTACAGGCGATGATTGCGAGCTGCCATTCATGGTGCTGAGGGCTACCCCATATCTGATCTGACAATGAGGCCAACTCTTCATCTGAACGGATCTGGTGCAGTTCGCCGGTCATCAGTTGATAGTGGTACACGTACAGCCGACGATAAAGCGCCTCGGACATTCTGGCCTTCCAGAAGTGCATACCCTCCCCAGTCTGCATGTTATCACTCAGGATCACATCGTAACGGGCGAGTATATAGCCGAAAAATACCGCTGACGGCAGGTCTCGAAGAGCTGCCTTGTGGTGCTGATTGAACGAGCGCCAAACCCGTTGCTGGGTGGCTGGGCGACATTTCAAGTCTTCATAGTGAACGATGATCACCTGGTTGTAATAGGCGACCTCAGCCGTCTGATCATTGACCAAGGCGATCTCGAACTTGTCACCACCGAGTCGAGTAGTCACACAGACTAGGCGGTAGCCGGGCGGTAGAGCGAGCCCCAACTCCGGCGCAATCTCCTGGATGTGCTCATGCCCCACCAGAGCTTGATACATAGCCCCGTTGGTTGCGGTCACTTCCAGATCACGGAATGTTTCTGTGACCTTGTTTGCATCGATAATGAGTTGCGGCATAGCGTCTCGTAGTTGATTGCTCATATTTGATTCACGCCTACTCTACCACTCTCCATAAGAATAGACAAAGCCCCGCAAAGAGGGGCAGGACGACCAAAACGAACTATGTCAGGCAAATCACCGACTTATTTTATCCCGAGGCCTAGTGCATTTGAGCCGAAGGTAATAACAAGCTCCCAGGGACCCCAGGCAGTAGAGTAGGAAGGGCAGCACCGTCCGATATGGGTAGGTGCTAGGAACCATGCTCGTCGGCGGAATAGACATTATCTTGAAGTTTTTGAATTTCGTCGATTTTCCGTCCGCATCAGTCAGAAAATAAGCCCCAGCCCAGTCAATAGAGAGGTCACCTGAAAGAGTTATATCATTCGGAAGCACGACTTCAACATTGTGGCGAACAAAGCCAACAGAGTGCCATTTCACCCCTAAATGGATGACCCCTATCGCCATCCATAGCCAACACCCTCCGGCCAACAAGATAACTGGAACATACCGCATTTGACTCACTTGTACCTCCCCTAGAACAACGATGTTTGGCCCTAAAGCTTCATGACCTTTTTCCTACGACTACCCGCAGCCGCCCGGTTCCAGTCATCCCGCTTATTGCTCTCAATTGATTCCCTTCCTGCTTCCCATGTTCCGCTGAAAAAGTTGGCATCATCTATTCGACCAACAGCGATTAAGGGGGTCACCAAGCGCGAAAAATACACCCTCTTGTGAATCTGAGCCGCAACTTCAAGCGGCGATCGAGAAGAAGAGAGCATCTTTTTCAAGATGGCGATAGTTTCTGCGTTATCTCTATACCAGAAAGTGACTCGAAGATGAGCCGGTTTAAGCGGTATAGAGCGGAGTATCGTTTCAAATTCTGACTGTTTGCTTTTACGTGGATCATGGCTCGCGATCTGACGCAGCAGCGCGGCATCGGCATCACGCTCCACCGACTCAAACACCTTAGCTAGGCTGGTCAATTTGCGATCATCGCCCCCCTTGAGCAGGAGCCGAGCGCCGGCCGGTGACTTCTTGGCAGCCTTTCGCAATCCTGACATTATCCGCTCAACAACATCCAAGTTGGTTGATAACCACTCTTTAGGCTTGGTTCTGGCTGATGGACTCGTACTTGATGCCGTGAAACTGAGCCCCTGCAGTTCCTCCGCCACCTCAGTGCTATACGCCTTACCGCGGCCCCGTTTTTTGGGCACATCGATTACTGGAAGTGCAAGATCCGTATTCGCTACGGACCGAGCATCCCCAATTGAATGCGATTTGAAGTGAACTTCCGTAGCCAGAGTGAGCCGTTCGTCGCTGTCCTTTGACTTTACGTTGCGATAATTAATATCTACATCTATCAGTCCCGCACTCAGCAGCTCGTTAAGGGCCAGTGAGAGTTGCCGGCGATCGTTGTGGTTGTGTCGACCGGTCTCACGTGGATGAATCTCTCGCAGGAGCTCCAGAACCGTCATAGGCCGTAGATTCAGAAACACCCGGCGTCCAATTAGCTTGCCCGGCCTGGCTGCGATCCATAACGCTAGCAGCCGGGCCATCTGTGAGTTCAACTGAATGACTGCGCTTCGGTTTATTGGCACGAGCTTTTTAGTGCTCAGGTACAAGGTCCGCAGTTCTGGAGTCGGAGATATCTCTATGGTCCCATCAGGTTCTAACCTCAGAGTACCAACGATATTCGCAATCATGACCGATCTCTTACGGGTAGTCTCATCGGCATCATCAAGCGTTGGGTAAAAGAGCAGGGCAACGCTCTTGAGTCTTGCAAGCGAGTCCACGATTTTTTTGTCCAACAGGTAATCCGATGGCCGCATATCCTCAGGAATCGGTGAAAAAAATCGCTCTATGGTCATACGAATAGGCTTGATGATGGCCTGTTCAAACCTCTCCTTAGACAGACGCCCCAACCAATGCGTGATGCAGATATAAGAGACCAAATCCATCTGAGTGTTGAGCGTTGGCCCCCTCAAAGACATATAGGCGTGACCACTGCTAAGCGGAGTGGTCAGGTGGTAAATTCTATGCTCATCCAATGCAGGTGGCGTCTTCCCGCTTGCTAACACTCGGAACATCCCCGTTTTCAAGGTCATATCCAGGTGCAAATCAATGTTCTCCGGGGGAGGGCTTCGATCTGGGTACAAGGAACGGGCTTGAAACTTATCGTACTCAACCAAGAAGTCCGTATCGTGTTCGATCACAACCGGTGCTCTTGAGTTCGCCACGACAGTGACTTCAGGCGGTCCCTTTTCTTCAGCCCCCCCCACAGTCGATTCATTGGCCTCATCCACCAGCAACGTCATTTTGTCCATTGCCGGCCAAATGATCTCCAGGGCTTGCTCTACTGACAGTTCCGGTGCCGTCGACACGAAATTCAGCAGCATTGACACCGCCGATTTGTTAATTTTTGGTAAAAGCGGGGGAGCCATCACTTTAATAACGTCAGCAGGGAAGCCCTGCTTGGTTAAATACGCCCCTAAAATCGCGTTTGCGCAGCCAATTTTATCAACACTCATGTCTGTCACCCTCACCTGTGCATATGCTGAGCACAACCTGTTTAAAAGCTGTTCGTAAGCTGTTGCTATCTACAATTTCAGCCTCATTAGAGGCTTTACGGCATAGTAGATAAGAGACCACGGCATAGTAGATAGCATATCACGGCATATAACATAGAGCATCACGGCATAGTAGATAGGAGAACACGGCATAGTAGATAGGAGAACACGGCATATAACATACGAGTTAACGGCATATAACATAGAGCAAAAAAAATCTAATTACATCATGATGTTATGCCAACCCCCATCTTTAAAGATCTTAAACAGATCAAAGATATTAAAAGATCACTAGATCAAGAGATCATAAAGAAAGAGATCAATGATCTATAATAAGGTGCTATCGTTCTCTTCTCGATGGAGTCATTTTTCGGACTCAGAATCGGGTTGCAGCCCCCAAGCGAGCTAAAATTAGCCCCTATACAGCGCTCTGGTGGAGGGTTGGGCCTGAGGCAATGCCTTGGCATACCCCGGCTACGAACGCCCTAAAAACCGCCATTCCTGCGATTTTATGGATAGGTGCAAATCTGCTTAAAAAACAGTCCCATCCTATTGGATCCACCAAATGGATCCACTGGATCTATGGTTGATCCGTTTTTTAACAGGCCTTGTTTATCTCATCTCATCAATAACCAATTGCTAATCGTTGAGTTAAAACCACCCGAAATGGATCCAAGACACGTAAATCCAATACTCTGGGTTCGATCCTTGACAGGGTATGACAAAGCTCGACGATCTGGAGCGACAAAAACAGGCGCCCTAAGTTCAAAACTTGGTCTCATTCAGCATTCGTAAGATCCGATGGGGTTAACATACAACTTTCGGTGCGGAGGCATGTTATGAGAAACGTAGCAAGGAAAGGCGATCCCACCAGCACTGGTGGCGAGATCCAAGACGGGGACAGCAGCTGGATCAGCGAAGGCTCCCCAACCACATATATCGGGATGATGGCGAACTGCCCTGCTTGCAAAGTCGGACAGGGCCCTATCGTCGCCGTTGGCCCCCGCTCCATCATCGGCCCGGGCGGGCCGGTAGCGCTGCAGGGTGATTATGTCGCCTGCAGCTGTCCACCAATGAGCAACACCATACTCCCCGCCCAGGGGACGACCGTCGGCGACAATCAAGGGCCCCGAGCGGGAGCAGCCAGCGTCCCCGCAGAACCATCGGCACCAGCTCCCACCAGTTCGCCGGCGACCCCTCTTGTCCCGCTGGTTGACCCCACGGAACATCGGATCGGCATCTTCTTTGATGGCACCCAGAACAACCGGTACAACAGCAAGCTCAGGGAGCAGTGTGAAGAGGCAAGCACCGCGGCCTGCCAATCAATAGAGAAGCTGATAGGCAAGGGATCGTCATACGACGGCGGCGCCACCAACGTAGCCCGTCTGCATCAGGTCTATAGCGGCTCAGCAATCTACATCGAGGGGATCGGCACCAGTACCGGCAAAGCCGACTCGAATTTAGACATGGCCTTCGGCACTGGCGCAACTGGCGTCATATCCAGGTCAGAGGAAGGCCTGGCCAAGATCAGCACCATGATCGCCGGCCTCTCGTCCGGCCCGGTGGCGGTGGATGTTTTCGGCTTTAGCCGGGGTGCTGCCGCAGCTCGGCACTTCGTCAACATCCTTCTGGAATCCAACCAGGGGCGCGAGGTGCGCGTCGCCTTCGTCGGCCTCTTCGATACCGTGGCAGCAATTGGCCTGGACACCACTGATGACGACAATGCGCCGGTTCGCCTCTACATTGCCCCAGGGGCGGCGGAGAGGGTTGTCCAGTTGGCAGCCAAGGACGAGTACCGGCTCAACTTTGCGCTTAACTCTGTACAGCCAGAGCACACGGAACTCACGCTTTTCGGTACCCATAGCGATATTGGTGGCGGCTACCTGGCCCAAGTCGAAAAGACGCCGATCATGCGCCCCCTCGATGCCGTCCTAAAGTTTGGGGACGATGTGGCCTACAAGAGATTCGAGGCAGCAGCCAATGCTAGGCTCCAAGATGCTGCTGCCCAATACATGGAGTACGTGAAAGACAGCAGCCAGATCAAGCCGACCATCGGCACTTTCTCCGTTGTCTCCAAGAGCGATGCGCCAATGGTGGGCTATGTAGCCAATGCGATCATGACTCGCACAGTCAAACCGGATCTGCAGCTTCTTGCCGGCCACCTCATGCAGACCATAGCGCAGGAGAGCGGAGCGCCGCTTTCCCCTCTATCAGACCCGGTACCTGGGGAACTGGCCTTTCTGTTCAGCAAGTACCTTGATCTGTGGCATGGGAGCGGTGACATCACCCTATCCAAGGAACAAACCGAGCTGCTGATGACGGAGTATGTTCACTGCTCCGATAACTGGACGCCGGTCGGCCCCCTCTACGTGAACGCCCCCGCCCCTGGCCGGGTTCGTCGCATCTACCAGCAATCACCGGGGAAGTGACACGATGAAGCGAATAGCGATTGCCATAGCCCTTTCCATCACGCTGGTGGCTTGTGGAGATGCCCAGGAGAAGCAGCAGCACCGCAAGCCTCCAGAAGAACAGGTGATCAGTGAGCCAGCCCATGGGCTTGGAGTCCTGTTTGGGAAGCCAGACCCCAACTACACTCCACCTGGCACACCAGTTGATAGTCCGGGCTTTAAGGTGACTCTCCCAGAGGATCGCTGGGAAGATACCACTATCAGCAAACAAGAGGGCAAGCCAAGCGAGGCTGCTGGTGTAGATAAATGAGAGCTCGCGGGCGGATACTGGTGACACCTGAGCGGCAAGCTGCAATGATGAACTAATCAATCAACACGGAGGGCAAGCAATGTCCTTTACTGCGATCACCCTTGAGGCCGCCCAGGCCATTGAACCAACTGAACTGTCCGGCGTCATAGACGGGATACCGGTCAATCCTGCCGATCCACCAGCCAGAGACATCAAGAATGACGAGCGCGAAACCGAAGAGCTGATACTTTGGTGGCGCCAGCCGTACTTGCAATGGAACAAAAGAGGGCACTGGGAGATTAGATGCCTCGATGGCGGCGCATGGGACCGTCCCACGTTCATAGGCAGCCATGATGAGCTGGCCGGAGCCATCGAGCTGGCCAAGAAGCCTACCCGCGCGTATGCCATATGGGAGCGGCAGGCCATGGAGAACGGCGAAGCCCTAATGAGAACGCTGGGGCTTGATGAATGAGAAAAGGGCGTCTTTGTGGCGCCCATGTCTCACCGCTCGCGGCATCCTGCCCATTCAGGGGCTCAAACCGAGACCCACAACAACCTCAGTTCTGTTCAGCCTCCTGTTTTTCCTCTTACTTGTCGTGGTTGTCCAGGGGCTGCCACATCATGGCACCAGCGGCCTCGTTACAAGCGATGGCTTGCCACTGCTGGCCAGCCTCATCAACAGCGACACAGCCCGCGACCCAATGAGCAGGATCACGCAACTCGTTCACCCAACCCTGCACCTCGCCTCGATAGACCACAACCACGCCGCCACGGCCTGTATAGCCCTGCTCCTGCCGCCATTGAGTGGCCAGCTTGCTATCTGATGGCATCGTTATTCCATCCGAACTACTTCTACCGGTTTGCCGCGCAGCTTTCTGGCCGCTTTGGCGGCTTCCTCGGCGGTAATCCCCTCCACTAGGTAATGACCACCGCCGCGACTAGGGGTCGTCTCCCCCAGTTGCGCCATCGAATCACCCAACTCCAGCTGAATGCGCTCAGAGACCCAGCCATGGAGGCGCGGATAAACCGCAACCCGGCAAGCGCTGGCCTCGGTCACCGCCTTCTCGACATGTTCAGAAAATACCTTGGCCATCACTACTCCTTTGGTCTAACTCGTCCGCATCGGCGTAGGAGTACATATTCGTGATCAATTAGCTCTGATTCTCATCATCCAACCCGGAAGCGGTATATCCAACCATCGCGTTTTGGTAACGAACCGCAGCGATATGAATACGGACGGAAGACAAAAGCCCCGCCGCGGCAACGACTGCAGACAGCCATGGATTTGACCCATAGTTTGCTAGACCAAGAACCAGAAGCATGATGCTGATGCCGATCATGTGGCTGGCAGTTACAATGCCATGGGCTCGAAGTCTGGCAATCATTCTGTTCATTTGTGGCGTTTGTTCCTCGTAAAAATCAAGCGCTGAAGCGGTTCAGAAGCTGGAGGCGACCCAATAATCTCTGAGCTTTGCTATCCTGGCTCTGAGAGGAGTCATCCAGTTCTATATTATTCTTATCAAAAAGCGCTCTCAAGCTGGCTATGCCTCTCTGGGAGGCTTCATATCGAGACCGCCTCAGGATTTCCCTTACTTCACGGACAACAACCTTACACTCGTGCTCATCAAGCCAGCCGATGCCCCGACGAGTATATGGCAGGCTAAGAAGGTGCTGCATCCATGCATAGGCTTCGTGCTTATTCATTCTGCCGGAGTCGACCAGGGTGTTGATGCTGGCATGCGCCTCGCGTCTAGCCAATCGGGTATCTCTGTTGGCAACAGAACCGATCGCGATGTCAGTCCCTTCTCTGCAGCTAATGTAGCTATCGCAGGCATCACGGTTGCAACGGTAGATCATCGTTTTAGCCGGAGCGGCAGGATACACCACCTGTTTGCTGACGAGCTCCAGAGGAGAGCCACAAAACCGGCAGTCCTTTGGATGAAAATGACTATATGCTGTGTTGCGAGCCATATGCACAATCCTGATGAGAGGGTTGTAGCCATTGTCTCGTGGTACTCAGGAATGCAAGTTTGAGTTGCAGCCAGGCCGGCTGTGATAACTCATACTAGGCATGGGTAAGGGGGTCTACACCTGGGTGTGAAGTTGGGAGTGCAAAACAATCTCGGGTTTAGCCCAAAAATACCCCTGCTGCAGATTGAATCCGAGTATTTGAGATGAGATCGCTTGGTTGTAGGTTTCGATGCGTTCAGCGATGATGGGGATCCCCTTCTTCATACAGGCATCAATCCCTTCCAGCATAGAGGGGGGGTAGCCGTGCGTTTGCCCACACTCAAACTTCACTATGTCCCATTCAAAATCATGCAGTCGTGTAAGCGTGGAGTATTTCGTGCCGAAATCATCCATGACAAGTTCGACACCCATCGATCTAAGGCTATCCCATCGTTTTTGGAGCGTAGAGGCTGTGACCAGCTCGGTGACTTCTACCAAAATGTGGTGCTTGCGGGCCAGCTTGAGGATCAGAGTGCGCCATTGATGGAACTGGTGCTCAATTGCCAAGGTATGCTCACTCACATTGACCAGTAGTTTTAATTCTCCCTTAAGGAGCTGGTCTGCGAGCTCGAGAACGGCTTTATCGATGTCGAACCAAGAGTGGTAATCGGAGGTAGGAGGGGAGAACCTTGATAGGCCACTATTTCTCGCAAGCAACTCATAGGCATGAATCGCCTGCTTCTCTGTGTCGAACACTGGTTGCCTAGCAATGAGCATTAACTTTGGTCCCCTCTGAAATTGCCGCGAGAGAGTCTACCCCTCTGACGCCGAGTAAATCCTATGGTGAAATCGTGACCTATTTCTGGTGTTAGTTATCCACAGAATTGCTGGATAAGTATCCTGCGAACGTGTGGACAGTTCGCTGCAGCCATTGCCAGGACTGCATTACTGGCAGCACTTAGCTGCAGCGCCGTTGATATGGGTTATCTAGCACCAGGGAAGCCGGTAAGAGGCCAGGTCATGACATCCGCAAGCAGGTCTTCATATTCAGATTGTGCTGCCCGGCCAAGAGCTATTTGCAGCTTGATTAGGTTGGTAGCCAAAGCCGTGAAACCAACCACCTCGGTGCAACAGCTTTCGCCATTACGCGCCGCGGATAAAATGTCAAAGGAGTGATTGAAATCGGGCAGCCTGGCAGCGTCATGAATGGCATCGTAGATCAAAGCCAGCCGCGATATGGACTCAAAGGCCAGTTCCGGAAATGCATCCAGAGTTGAGCCTATGTTGTGGCCAAAATATGGTGCAATGACGGAACCGGCCTGGCAGGACAAGTCACTCGAGATTTTCTCGATTCTTTCCAGCATTGAATTCAGAAACTCCTGGGAATACCCAGCCCCCTGATCACCCAGTTGTTGCAACACGTCGTTCTTGATTTGCTCCTCAATGGACATCAGGATCAGTTGATACGAGGCGTGAACTGCTCGTACACAAGCAGTCAGTGGTCTGTGAGGAATGAGTTCCTTATGCCAGGTGGCCAAGGGATGGGACTTCAGTTCCGCATCGTCTGCGTCAGAGTAGGAGTAAGTTACGAGCGGCCGGCCATCGAGGTATATGATGTTGTGCACCATGACGACAAAGCCGTTCTTAGTAAGCCACAGGGAACCAGCTCTGACCCTTGAATCCCCCTGGTCAGTGGTGTTGGGTAGTGCGTGTATTGCGGTCATTTATTCCTCTCAACATTAGTGAATAGTAAGGCTGCGATGGTGCAGTTCGCTGGAGTCGATCAAGTATCGATGCCGGTATAGCTCGCTGGCCTGTTGGTTCAACGGCACCAATACCCACTCCACGTCTGAATGACAGATAATGGAGAAACAGTGGTCGTTGATAATGAAAATATCACCTGGGAAGTGCCGGCATTTTGATAGGAAATCATCACGCTGAGCCAACGTCAGTGGCTTGCACTCTGCGTAGTTCAGAATTTTTTCCCGTTCGCTAACCTGCACCGGCAGGTCTATGGTGGTGGCGATTGCTTTGCTGAAGTCCATAGGGTCCCCCCATTGTTTTTGATAAGTTGGTGACAGGATAAAGTGCTTTTTTGCAATGCAAGGGGGGCCCCCCGGGCGGCAAGCACCTGGACCTGACTCTTATACACAAATAGCGGTCTGAACGGAACTTTTCCCGTTTTCCAGGATCTGATCTTCCATGTGACTCC
>NZ_JAPCIV010000069.1:0-11025 GCF_027707585.1 Aeromonas sp. QDB39
GAAGCGTACCAGAACCGGCAGTTGGCCTCTTCTCTCCTATGCACCATGGGTGTTGCAGTTATTATCTGAATTCGCGAACGTGATGAAAAAGATCCTTCCTCTGATGATCGCGGCCGCGCTCGCTTCTCCCGTCGCCATGGCCCACCAGGCTGGTGATATTCTGGTGCGCGGCGGCCTGGCCTTTGTTTCTCCGCAAACGAGCAGTGACAACGTGCTGGGTACCGGCGAGCTGGAAATCGACAGCAATATGCAGCTGGGTCTGACGCTCTCTTATCTGATCACTGACAACTGGGGTGTCGAGCTGCTGGCAGCCACACCCTTCTCCCACTCGGTATCCACCGCCGGTCTGGGTGAAGTGGCCAAGGTCAAGCACCTGCCGCCTACCCTGATGGCGCAGTACTACTTCGGTGATGCCAACAGCAAGGTACGCCCCTATATCGGTGCCGGTATCAACTACACCACCTTCTTCGATGAGCAGGGCCGCGGCGCGCTGGATGGCACCGACGTGAGCGTGGACTCCTCCTGGGGCATGGCCGGTCAGGTCGGTCTGGACATGGCGATCAATGATCGCTGGTTCGTCAACGCCTCCGCCTGGATCATGGATATCGATACCGACGTACACACCGCCGTGGGTACCATCAACACCTCCATCGATCCCATGGCCTTCATGTTTGGTGTCGGCTATCGCTTCTGATAGGACACAGGGTTGGCCCCCCCACGGGCCGTTACAGCTAGCATGTCTCTTTGGCCCGGCACAGTCCGGGCCCTTTTACGCGCAAAGCGTCCCCCGTCAACTGTGATCCAACCCCATATAGATCAATAAAATACCCTCGGTCTCCCCTCTATAATTCGCCCCTTGTGCCGATAGTGTCTATGTTCACGTTACCTTTCCCCCACGAGTGAGGATGTCTCCATGGGTTTATCTATTGTGCAGCGGATCATCGCCGGATTTGTGTTGATGCTGCTGCTGTTGATCCTGCTGGGTGTGATCAGCACCCTGAAGATCAGGGGCATCAACGACGGCTTGTCACAGGTCTCCGACCGGGCAACCCCGTTGGTGATTGCGGTGGCCGGCCTGAAAGGCGCCCTGCAGGACAGCAACCGCTGGGTGCTGGTCTACCGGACCAACGAGGATGCAAGCCAGCTGCCGCAGCTGGCCAGCCAGTTCAAGGAGCAGCAGGCGCGTTTCAGTCAGCTGAGCCAGGAGATGGACAAGTTTAGCGGGGTGGCCGAGGCCGGCTCTCGTTTTCAGCAGGTCGATACCGCTACCAAGCAGTTCTACGGCCTGGCTGAACAGGTACTCTCCCAGCACAGCCAGTGGGTCAATGCCCAGGATCAGCGCCACAAGCTGGAGATTGCCTTTATCCGGCTGGAAGACACCTACCAGTGGGCTGCCGATCTGCTGCTGCAGCAGACCGCCAGCAAACGCTCCATGCGCAACAAGGCTGAACTGATCACTTCGGGCATCGCGCGGGATCTGAAGAACATTCGCCGGGCCGATGCCAAGACCGATCTCAACGAGCTGGAGAAGGTGCTGAGCAAGGACATCGAGATGGCCCGCAAACGGCTCGATCGGGTGCTGGTGCCGGATGACGTGAAGCAGCGCTTCGTCTCCAACCTCGACCGGATGCAGGAGCTGGCACTTGGCCAGCAGGGGCTGCTGGCGACCATGCGCAATGCCCAGCAGCTGGCTGCCTCGCTGCAGACCCTCAATCAGCAACTCGACGCCAGCCTGATCAACTGCCTGGGCCTGCTCGACGAGATGGGACAGTCGGCCGGCTCGATTGCCAGCCAGAGCCGCACCACGGCGGATGATGCGGTCAGCAGCGCCAGCTTCTGGATCCTGGTGGTAGCCGCCATCTCGGCCGCCGCCGCCCTCATCATCGGCTATACCACTGCGCGAAGCATTCAGCGTCCGCTGCAGATGATCAACAAGGAGCTGGACTACATGGCGGCCGGGGACATGACCCGCCGCATCAACTATCGCAGCAGCTGCGAATTCGGCGCGCTCTCCCGCTCCATCGATACCCTGGCCGGCAAAACCGGCGAGCTGCTCTCCCAGATCAATGCCGGTTCCCGCCATCTGGTGGAGGAGGCGAGCCGCGCCGCCGAGATAAGCGAAAGGGCCGTGTCCCGGGTACAGGATCAGAAGAGCCAGACCGATCAGGTGGCTGCCGCGATCACCGAGCTGGAGGTGAGTGCCACCGAGGTCGCCCGCTCCACCGATGGCACCAAACGGGAAGTGGATCTGGCCGATGATGAAGCCCGCAGCGGTCGCCAGAAAGTGGCGACCACCCGTCGCATCACGGAGCAGCTGGCAGGCGCCATGGAAGAAGCCGTTGGCATCACCTACAAGCTAGGTGAGTTCAGCAACAACATCGGCAGCATCCTCGACGTGATCCGCAGCATCGCCGAGCAGACCAACCTGCTGGCGCTGAACGCCGCTATCGAGGCGGCGCGGGCCGGCGATGCCGGCCGTGGCTTCGCCGTGGTGGCAGACGAGGTGCGGGCACTGGCCAACCGGACCCAGACCTCGACCGAAGAGATCCAGGCGATGATCGAGAATCTGCAGAGCTCGAGCAAGCTGGTGGTGGAGGTGATGGGGCGCAGTCAGGAGCAGACCCACAACTGTGTCGAGCAGACCCGGGAGATGGATGCGGCCCTGCAATCCATCGCCGACCGGATGAGCGCCATCAAGGCGATGGCGGATCAGGTGGCGCACGCCGCCCAGGAGCAGATCTCGGTCAGCCAGGGGGTGGCCCGCCATATCTCCGGCATCGCCGAGGTGGCCTACGAGACCGAACGGGAAGCGCGGGAGTCGGCCGGCAGCAGTGAAGTGCTGGCGGATCTGGTCGCCAAGCAGCAGCAATTGATCGCACATTTCAAGGTTTAGGAGGGCTTATGTCTAACAAGTGGATCGGGGCCCTGAGTCTCCTGTTGTGTGGTCAGCTGATGGCCAGCGAGCTGGTGATCGAGAGCTGGCGGATTGATGACAAGGCCTTGTGGGAGCAGAAGATCATTCCTGCCTTCGAGGCCTCCCACCCGGGCATCCAGGTGAAGTTCAACGGGGTGCAGAACGTCGACTACATGCCGACCCTGTGGGCCAGCCTGAAGGGGGGCAAGGCGGGGGATCTCATCACCTGCCGGCCGTTCGACGATTCTCTGGCCCTGTTCAAGGCGGGCCACCTGGCAGAGCTGACAGAGATGTCGGGGATGGAGAACTTCCCAAGTTTTGCCCAGTCCCCCTGGCAGACTGACTCCGGCGCCCAGACCTTCTGCGTTCCCATGGCCTCGGTGATTCACGGCTTCTTCTACAACAAGAAGATTTTCAGTGAGCTGGGGCTGAGCGTGCCGCAAACCCGGGACGCCTTCTTCGCGGCGCTCGACAAGGTGAAGGCCGATGGCCGCTATGTGCCGCTCGCCATGAGCGGCTCGGAAAGCTGGGTATCCTCCGAGCTCGGCTTCCAGAACATAGGCCCCAACTACTGGAAGGGGGAGGATGGTCGACTGGCGTTGATCGGGGGGCAGGAGCGCTTTGACAACCCGCCCTACGTCAAGGTGTTCGAGGAGCTGGCCCGCTGGCGTCCCTACCTCGGCGAAGGCGGCGAGAGTCGCGACTATGCTGCGACCAACGAGCTGTTTACCTCGGGCAAGGCCGCCTTCTACGTGGCGGGTTCCTGGGAGATCGCTCCTTTCACCGGCAAGGTGGACTTTGGCGTGATGCGCCCGCCCGTGGCAAAACAGGGCGATGGCTGCTTCTTTACCGATCACACCGACATCGGTATGGGCATGAACCCGGCCAGCAAGAACAAGGAGGCGGCCATGGCCTTCCTGCAGTGGCTGACCACGCCCCAGTTCGCCGAGCTCTATACCAACTCGCTGCCCGGCTTCTTCTCCCTCTCCAACCACTTCTTCGAGGTCACCAACCCGGCGGCGAAGGAGATGATGGAGTGGCGGGATCAGTGCGACTCCACCATCCGGGTGGCCACCCAGATCCTCTCTCGCGGTACGCCCAAGCTGGGGGACGAGCTGGCGGAGGTGAGTCAGGCCGTGCTGCTTGGCAAGATGGAGCCCAAGGCGGCAGCCGATCGGCTGGAGCAGGGCCTGAAGGGCTGGTATCCGCCTCATCAGGGCAACAAGGTGAAGGGAGCCGATTGCCAGTGTGACGTCCCGGCCGCCGCGCCCGCAGTCTCGGCCGCCGCTGCGACCACCGAGCCTCCTGCCGCTGCATCCGCCGCGACGCCGGCGGTGACAGAGGCACCTGCCACCCCGGCGCCGTCAGCAACGCCTGCCGCAGCGGCATCTGCCGCGGCCGCGCCGTTGCCGGCTCCGTCGGCCGAGGTGGAGCAGGCGCTCTCCAACGAGCTGGAAACACCGCAGCAATAGCTGCCGGCAGATAAACAACGGGAGGCATCAGCCTCCCGTTTTCTTTGCTGTCAGTCAGCGACGTCACTGCATCGGGTGGGGCCAGCGGCAGAGGCTGCCGATGCGGGCCACCGGAGCGAACCCGAGCGAGCGATAGACGCGCTGGGCGTGATAGTGCTCGTCGGCCACTATGATGAGCCGGTCGACCCGCGTCAGCCCGTGCCTGGCAACCTGGCTCAGCAGCTGACGGCACAACCCCTGATTGCGCCATGCCTGCCTTGTGCGCACCAGCTGGAAGCGGCCCAGAGTATCGGTGAAGAAGAGGCCGCAACTGGCGACCAGTTGCTCCTGCTGCCAGATCCCCCACCACTGACCCAGCCCGTCCCCGATCATCGCCTCGTACAACTGGCGGCGTGACTGCAGATAGGGCAGGTAGCTCTGCTCCGAGTGACCGGGATCCCGCTCCTCCAGTTCAAAGGCCAGCCACTCGTCCCAGTCGGCCGGGGTAAAGGGGCGCGCAGCCACCGTCGCGACTGGCGGTTGCCAGTCGATGGCCTCCAGTGCCAGCACCACGCACTCCATGTACTGGTATCCCGCCGCCACGAAGCCGGCGACCCGGCTGTTCTGGCCTGCCGCGAGAGGCCACTGGAAGGTGCGGTGTCTGACCCGGGGATCCTGCCCGATCAGCTTGTCGAAACTGGCCTCGAGCCAGCCCTTGTCGTGATCGCTGGGGGGAAAGGGGAGCAGCAGATAGTTGCCGAAGTAGTAATCGGGAGCATCGGGAGTGCGCACGGCCCAGAACTGCTCATGGTCGACCACGTTGCCTTGATAGCGATCGAACAGCAAGTCGGTGGCAAAGCCGGGGTGGGTGTCCATGATGATGCTCCTGCGAATGGTTCAATTGGTTATCGGCAGGAAGGGGAAGAGGTTGAAAAGGGGCCGGAGAAACCTCCGGCCAAACAATCACACGCAGATTCAGAACGTCCAGGACGATCTGCGTTCATCATAACGCGAGTCGCCGGATTTTGGGATGGGGTGCCAATCGTTACTTTGGCTTTATTGCCAAATAAAAATCGGCGGCCTTCCTCTCGCTGTAAAACAGTGTTGACTTTGTGCCATTTTCTCATAAAGATAGAAAGACGTTTAGACGTCCAAACATCCGTTTTGACGTAGAGAAATGGATTGCAGGGCAGGGAGAGAGCAGATGGGATTTCACAGCGCACGTCAGGTTGAGGCACTCAACCAGAGTCTGGCAGATTTGAGTGGCGACATATCGGTCAGTTTCGAGTTTTTTCCGCCCAACAGCGAAGGGATGGAAAATACCCTGTGGCAATCCATCGAGCGCCTGAAAGTACTGGAGCCCAAGTTTGTATCAGTGACCTATGGCGCCAACTCCGGTACCCGGGATCGCACACACAAGGTGATCAAGGACATCAAGGAGCGGACCGGTCTGATCGCCGCCCCGCACCTGACCTGTATCGACGCCAGCCGCGACGAGCTGCGCACCATTGCCCGCGATTACTGGAACAGCGGCATCCGCCATATCGTGGCGCTGCGCGGTGACCTGCCCCAGGGGCTGGAGAGGCCGGAGATGTATGCCACCGATCTGGTGGCCCTGCTCAAGGCCGAAGCGGACTTCGATATTTCGGTGGCCGCCTACCCGGAAGGGCACCCGGAAGCGCGCAGCGCACAGTCGGATCTGCTCAACCTCAAACGCAAGATTGATGCCGGTGCCAACCGCGCCATCACCCAGTTCTTCTTTGACGTCGAGACCTACCTGCGCTTTCGGGATCGCTGCGCCGCCATCGGCATCGATGCCGAAATCGTGCCGGGGATCCTGCCGGTTTCCAACTACCAGACCCTGGCCAAGTTTGCCGGCTTCACCAACGTGAAGATCCCGCGCTGGATGCATCAGCGTTTCGAGGGGCTGGATGACGATCAGATGACCCGCAACATGGTGGGTGCCAGCATCGCCATCGATCAGGTGCGGGTGCTGAGTCAGGAAGGGGTGAAGGATTTCCACTTCTATACCCTGAACCGTTCCGAGCTGACCTACGCCATCTGCCACACCCTGGGGGTGAGGCCGAAAGGCCAGCCGTAACGGATCGCGGGCACAAAAAAAGCCAATGAGTCGCTCATTGGCTTTTTTGTCATGGCGACCAATCAGGGCCTGGTGGGGGCGATCTCTTTGGGTTCGAGATCGATCACCGCATTGCCGGCGGCGCCAGGATACTGGTGATAGCTCTGGTCCTGCTCCAGGGTGTAGAAGGTATCCAGATAGTCATCGTTGTTGGTCATCCAGGAGTCGGGCAGCGCCTTGACGATGCGACCGCCGAGATCGAGGAAGGGCAGTGCCTCGGGCACGCCGCCAGCCGTGAAGGCCAGCTTGAGGGCATCGATGAACAGGCCGCTCAACTCCTTGTAGTTGACGTTGTCGTCCTGCTCCATCATGACGATGTCGACGGCACCCCAGCGATAGCGATCCCAGTAGACCAGGATCTGGTTGGGGGTGTAGTCGGTGTTGTCATAGTCGAGATAGGGCATGTCGACGATGTCGACCACGGGCTCATCCCGGCTGGGATTGACCCCTGCGACCACCGCATACACCTCGGCCGCACCCAACAGCCAGGGCTCCTGATCATCCTTCAACCGAATTTTCTTCAGGATGCTGGTCTTGAGCGGTGCCGTGCTGGCAGCCGCACGGGGAGCCACCTGCATGTCGGCGGCAGCCAGCGCCTTGCGGATCACCTTGAGGCCGGCGTTCTTGGCCTTGACGGGATCGGCCTCCACGACCAGGACCGGACGGGCCGGTGCCTTGTCCACATCCAGATAGACGGGGTTGCCGGCGCTGTCGAAGGCTTCGATGGTGCTCCAGCTCTTCTCATCTCCGCTTGGCACATAGGCGACCAGCGGCTCGACACCCTGCTGCAGTGCGGCGGCCTGTTCCGGGTTGGCCAGTCGCAGCTGCATCAGCTCCTTGACCTCGCCGTCCAGCCCTTGCCGGCTGATGGCTGCCTGGTTGGCATCCCGCGCCTGGCGTTTCAGGCGCGGACTAGCTTTTTGCAACAAGTTGGGCAGCGGGCTCTGGTACTCCTGATTGCTGAGCAGCGGCAGCAGGTTCTTCTGCTGCAGTGCGAGCTGGCGAGCCAGCTCCCGATCGGTGTCGGCAGCGTGGGCGGTGGTGGCGCCCAGCAGTGCCAGTAACAAAATGACAGCCTGATTCCTCATTATTATTCTCCAGTTTATGAGTCTGACATGAGGCACGCATCGGGGAAGAAGAAGTGCCTCGACACCACTTAATGGCAATTAGTTTCAGCTGTGAACCAATTTTTCTGAATTATGTGCGGTGTCTCACGGGGGGCTCCCCAGATGGTCAGGTCAGTTTCTCCGCTGGTTGACTTGATACAGGATGATGCCGACGAGCAGTCCCCAGCAGGCGGCACCGATACCGAGCAGGCTGATGCCGGAGGCGGTGATGATGAAGGTCAGCAGGGCGGCCTCACGGGCATCGTCGTGCTGCAATGCTGTATGCAGGCTGCTGCCGATGGTGCCGAGCAGCGCCAGCCCGGCGACACAGGTCACCAGTGTCGCCGGGAAGGCCGTGAACAGCGCCGCCACCGTGGCTCCGAAACCGCCGGTCAGCAGGTAGAAGCCGCCGGCCCACACTGCCGCGGGCCAGCGCCGGTTGGCGTCCGGATCCACCTCTTTCCCCATGCAGATAGCCGCAGTGATGGCCGCCAGGTTGAAGGCATAGCCGCCGAAGGGCGCCAGCAGCAGACCGGTGAGGCCGGTCCAGGTGATGAGGGATGAGGTGGCGGGCTGATAGCCGTGGGCCCGCAAAATGGTAATGCCCGGCATGTTCTGGGAGGTCATGGTGACGATGAACAGTGGCAAGGCAATGCCGAACAGGGCACCAAGGGAAAACTCTGGCCAGGTCATGACCGGGCCGGCCAGTTGCCAGTGGATAGTGTCAAGCTGCAGCTGGCCTCTCAGCAGACAGATGAAAATGCCGGTCGCCAGTACCAGCACCATGGTATAGCGTGGCCAGAGATGGCGGCCGAGCAGGAATGCCAGCAGCAGGCTGCCGAGCAGCATAGGATCTGCCGGGGCGACCTTGAACAGATCCAGCCCGAACTTGAGCAATACCCCGGCCAGCATGGCCGCCGCCAGTTGGGCTGGGATATGACGCATCAGCCGATCGAACCAGCCGCTGATGCCGCACAGGGTGATCAGCAGAGAAGAGATAACGAAGGCGCCGATGGCCTCGGCCAGGGTGAAGTTACCCAGGCTGGTGATGAGCAGGGCGGCACCCGGAGTCGACCAGGCGGTCAAGACGGGGATGCGGTAATAGAGGGAGAGGCCGATGCAGCTGATACCCATACCGATACCCAGCGTCCATAGCCAGGACGCGAGCTGGGCTGCATCGGCCCCCGCTGCCGTGGCTGCCTGAATGATCAGGATGACCGAACTGGTATAGCCGACCATCACGGCGATGAAGCCGGCGGCCAGATGAGGAAGGGCAAAGGGCATGGTGACGTCCTTGTGGGGTTGTGACGGTTTGTGCGTTATTACGTACAATATTGCTTCAGACTATATCGTTGTGCGCTATAGCGCACAAGGCGATTCAAGCAAGCACAATAAAGAGGCAGTCATGCAAGAGATGAATCAGCATCTGGCCCAACGTCTGAAGGGCTTGCGCAGCGAACTGGGCTGGAGCCTGGATGTAGCGGCGCGGGAGACGGGAGTGAGCAAGGCCATGCTGGGCCAGATTGAGCGGGGAGAGTCGAGCCCGACGGTGGCCACCCTGTGGAAGATTGCCACCGGCTTTCGGGTCTCTTTCTCCAGCTTCATCGAGCCGACCCCGGCAGAGCAGGGGGAAGTGCTCTATCGCACCGCAGATGCGATTCGCCAGCAGCCGGCGGGAGAGGGTATGCAGGTCGCCCCTCTCTTCCCTTATGAGGGGCGCTTTGGATTCGAACTGTTTGAGCTGACTCTGTTGCCCGGTTATCAGCGAGAATCAGAACCCCATGAACCCGGGGTGACCGAACATGTCATCGTCATCAGCGGCCTGATGGAAGTGCTGGTGGAAGGGGAGTGGCGCTCCTTGACGCAGGGGGAGGCGGTGCGTTTCCCGGCCGACCGCCCCCATGGCTATCGCAATCTGGGTGTGGCCCCTGCCATCTTCCACAATCTGATCCACTATCCGGCCAGCAGAGCTTGCCCCCCGGGTCAGCCTGGACGCCCATCAGCTCGGGGGCTGGTCAATATGGGAGCATAGACCCAGACAAACAGACCATACGCCAGGCTCCAGGCCAGGCCGCTCAGGTTCCAGCCGTGCAGGGTATAGGCCGGCCAAAGCAGCGGGATCAGAACCCTAATCAGGGCCGCCATGATCACCAGCGCGAATGCGCACTGGATCCTGCGCCCCACCTGCAAGGCCCGGCCACTGTGACCAAGGGAGACCCGGGCTATCATCCCCAGGATCATGGTCCCCATGCAGCCGGCACTGAGCAGGTGGCTGGCCAGCGACAGGCTGATGGGCAGGCCGGCAGCCGGAGCACCAAGGGCGAGCAGGCCGAGAGGAATAAACAGGTAGGCGAGGTGCAGCGACCACAAGAGGGGTTGGCCAAGAGTGGAAGGCAGTCGCCAGCGCAATTGGCGCCACAAGTGCAAAACAGCCGCCACTATATATAGAGGAAGCAGGTAGAGGCTGGTGGCCCATGGGGTGGGCAGCAGCAGCCAGCTCACCAGGGTGAGCCACAGCGTGGCAAGGGCAGCCCGCTCCAGCCAGAGAATAGGGACGGCTTTTTCCATCCCGGTGGCTCTGGCGGTAAAGAAGGGGATGACTCGCCCTCCCATCACGGCGATCAGAGTCGTAAACAAGAGTACAGTGGTAATGAGCAGATGTTCCATATCTGCCCACTGTGCCTGCCACAGCCAGCTGGCGGCGTTGAGCAGGGTCAGCACGACCAGCAAAGGCACAAAGAAGAGGTTGCGCCATTGTTTAGTCAGCACTATGGGTTTGGCCAGATACCAGGCGCAAAGAGGCAGCCAGAGCAGATCTGCCGCCATCAGCAGGGTATTGTGCTCGCCCAGCCAGGGCAGCAAGGTCCTTGGCAATGCCCACAGCACGACGACCAAAACCAGGGGCCAGCTTCTCACCCCGGGGTGAGCGGTCCAGTTTTGCACTGCCGTCAGCAGGAACCCCGCGACGATCGCGGCTCCGAACCCAAACAACATCTCATGGGCATGCCACCAGATGGGGTTGCCAATCCCCGGCAAAACGAACCAGCCATTGAGCTGCCCCAGCCAGCCCAGCATCGCCAATGCCGAGAACAAGGCGCCGAACAGGAAGAAAGGCCGAAACCCGAGGCGGAACAGAGGAACGATTTTCTCCTCTTTGCGGCTATCCAGGATCTGGTGCATGAATGAAACCTAAATTGAACATTTGAAAAGCTAATTATAAAGTGGCTTTTCAAATGTTCAATTTAAATCCAATGAAAGCCCAAAATGGTGGTGATGCGAGCGAAATAGAACCGCTTTGCTGCATATCTGAGCGAACGGTTCTTTTCGGTGAAAAAGCCCTTGTCATCGCGGCGCGGCTCCCTATAATGCGCCCCTACCAGCACGGCAGAACACGCCAACCTGATGAGCCAGCTT
>NZ_JAPCIV010000070.1:0-10271 GCF_027707585.1 Aeromonas sp. QDB39
GGGAGTCACATGGAAGATCAGATCCTGGAAAACGGGAAAAGTTCCGTTCAGACCGCTATTTGTGTATAAGAGTCAGAGCTCAGACAATGGGCATTAATACATTCGCCGGGGCGGCTGAAGCATTTGCGAATGGGCAAGCGGAGATTACAAAGAATACTGATGGTAGTTCAAGTTCGTCAATAGTCGGCGAAAGTAACAGCATAAATTACATGCTTGGGAAAGGAATTGGAAAGGGGGTCCAATCAGGGTCTGAAGCACTTGCTGAACGTCAGCAAGGGGCATATGACGCTGTTTACGTACCTCCTGGAACCAGAGTAGAAATTCACCTTACCAGCCAAATAGACATTGATTATGATAAAAAAGGACGCAAGGTATCCCATGTTCAACAAACGAATCACTACAGCAACAATCGTGGTTTTGATTAACGCCGTCCTTGCTGGTTGTGCTAGTAAGGACGATGTAATTCCAAAATCTGACATCACCGCTGAAATGGTTTTTGATCAGACCATGGGGGGTGGCGCAAGTGCGCGTGATTATCGCATTATGACAACCCCTCAAATGGTTGGCGTCCAACCTGACATTGATGTGTATGAGTTGCATAACTCACCAAAACCACGTTATCAGGTGCTCCCGAATCCAACGCTTTATATTTTTGTACCTGCACATCTCACGGGAAAGGGGCGATCCCCGATCCCGGCGTACATCACTGAAACAAAAATGTTTGAACGTGACGAGTATGCTCTTCCTGGTGAACTCTATCCGTTAATGGATGCTCGGTATGATCAGAGTAAAGTTGCGGCAGATAATCAGCAATATCAAGACTAAGGTGAACTCGTGAGCTTATTTCAGGAAATTAAAGATATATTTATTCCGCAAGCAAAAAAATCATCTGCTCAGCAAAACCTGAAACACTGCAGTGTACAAACAGAAGTGGATCATGAAACCAAAGAAGTATCTTATGTTGATGAGTCCCGTAAGCCATCATTTGCAAGAAAGCTTGGGCCGGTTACACAAAAACTGGTCCAGTCACATTATCGACGCAACCCTAATAGCTTTGCCGATAGGCTTTCAATCACCGAATACCTAGAAGAAAGTAAAACCTTTATGCTTGAGGACTGTTATTCTCAAGCAGTAGTGTTCGCTGCATCTCCAATCGCAACAGAGGGGCGCTCCAAAGACCAAATTGCTGAACTTAGGAATACTCTTCAAGCTGCATTTAAGCAAGCATTCGGAATAGCTCATGGAGGATCTGATTGGGTTCTTCAGATATATTCATGGAAGGATGATGACCTTTATAGATATGTTGATGATATATATGCATCTATTCATGAGGAAGTTCGTGATACTGAATTCACAGAACAGTTCCTTGATGTTCTTGAGGATCATTTTCGTGGCATTAACCAGGCCGAAGGTATTTTTAAGGATGTTCAGGTCACTGGCAAACAATGGCGTGGCCAAATGCGGAGAACTTATTGTGTAATCTACAGGCGCTGCACGAAGATAGAAATGGAGTCGGCAAGTTTTGACCCGATAAATGATATTAATGAGGTTGCGGATCGTTTTTCTCATCTATTGTCATCTTCTGGCGTAAAGATTCGCCGCTTAGATGGCGAGACTGTATTTCGGTGGTTAACGGATTGGTTTAATCCCAACCCACCGATTACTAATGGTGATCGTGAGGCACTTTATCGACTGGTAGGCTACCCTAAGCGGAAAAAGGATAAGCCTTTTGGATTTAATCTGGCTGAGAGTGTTTTGTTTTCCGAGCCTATATCTGACCCTGACAATGGATGTTGGTGGTTTGATGATATGCCACATACATTCATGCGTTTTAAGGGATTAACTCAGGCTCCGGATATGGGGCAATTGACTGGTGAGGTTTCTAAAGGTACAGGGAAAAATCAACGATCGAGTTGCCTCATGGATTCTGTACCAGCCGGTGCAATGCTTGTTCAGACTATTATTTTTGTCAGCCCAACGAAAATTGATTCGCACCTCATGAGCTTGAGTTCGGCCCAAAAGGGGGAGACCCAGGAGGCGCAGCGGGCCCAGCAGGCACTCAATGAAGTTGAACTCCAACGTCAGAATGATCAGGACGTTTTCTATGCTTCGCAGGGCGTATACGTGCGCGGCGAAAATTTGGTTGATCTGCAGGACCGGTGCAAGTCACTCAAAAACAACCTCCTCTCTAACGGAGTCATGGCGCTCGACGCATCCACAGACCCCTTGATCACTGAATCTTACCCGCTGCACCTACCTGGTTGTTTCCAGCCAGAGTTGGATACGAAGCGCCAGTACATGCAGCTCTACTACTCCCAGCATTTGGCCAACATGTGTCCGATCTTTGGTCGCGAACAGGGAACAGGGAATCCAGGGCTTGTGGTATGGAATCGAGGGGGTGAGCCCCTTACGTTTGACATGTTTGGCAAAGACCGGGTTCGGGCTGCTCATGGGGTGGTTATCGGACCCCAAGGCTCAGGTAAGTCAGCCTCGTTGAACTATATGGCCGCCTCGGTGATGGCTGTGCATAGGCCACGGCTTTTCATCCTGGATAAAGGTGGGTCGTTTGAGCTGTTGAGTGAATATTTCGCCCAGCATGGCCTGACGGTTAACTACATGCGGATCAACAAGTCTGCCAAGTTTTCGCTATGCCCATTCCTCGATGCCGGCGAAGTTGTGAAGCAAATCGAAGAAGCCAAGGCGAAAGCTAAGGCGGCAGCCATGACAGCACAGCATGAGACGCCGGCTGATGATGAGGATGAAGATGAAGATGAAGATGATGCACCACGGGATCCCTTGGGTGAAATGGAGCAGTCCCTCTATATCATGGTGACAGGCGGCAATATGGAAGCATACGCCCGGATCACTCAGCTGGATAAAGCACTTATGCGTGCAGCCATTTTAGCTGCAGGGATTAAGAGTTACCGTGATGGAAAGAAAACACTGACCCAGGATGTTCGAGAAGCAATGCTCGAGATCGCGGAACGGGAGGCCAAGCTGGAACCTGACCAGCGTACCCGGTTAAAAGAGCTAGCGGCCTCGCTCGAAATGTACTGCACTGGCGAGCTGGATGCTCGAATGTTCAATACTGTTGGTGAACCCTGGCCTGATGCGGATGTAACAGTGCTTGATGTTGGCGTCTACGGTTCGGACCGATATCCAGCTCAGCTTGCTCTTGCTTACATTGGCTACATGCAGAGAGTAATTAACAAGGCGGAAGAAACACAGAACCAACGTCGTGATGTCGTGAATATTGTGGATGAAGCTCACCTCTACACCGGTAACCCCCTTCTTGGGTACCAAATAGCATTTGCTGTAAAAGTTGCCCGTAAGATAGGCCTTTGGATGTTGTTGGCCACTCAGAACGTAGAAGACTTCTCCAAAGGTGACGACATCAAGAAGGTGCTTGGTCTATTCGAGTGGTGGTTCTTGCTGAATATGGAATTCAAGGAGGTGGAGGATCTTAGCAAGTACCGAAATTTGACCCCTGAACAGAAAGTCATGATCTTGAGCTGCTCTAAGCAGCAACGGGCCTACACAGAGGGAGTTGTGATGGGTAACCCCAAGACTGTTGGCGAAATGTTGGTTCGTCAGGTGCCACCATCAATATTCTTGACTCTCGCCATGACAGACCCGAACGAAAAGAGCGAACGGCGTGCCCTGATGGAACAGTATGGGTTGTCTTCCCAGTACCAAGCCGCAGAGATGATGGCTCAAGAACTGAACCGCAAGCGGGGGCTAAAGATCAGGGCTCGCAGCTCGGACGCCGTGAGCCGCTCTCAACGCCTACAGGAGGCTTCCTGATGATGCTGGCAAGATGGCCCTGGACCGCATGGAAGAAAGCCTGGATGAAGCGCACAAACACTCTGAACCGAGGGCCTGATACTGATATCCCATATCAGCAGCCTGCAGCACTTGAGCTTAACGCAATGGTCCTGTTCGGGGATGGCCGGAATGGCATGGTTGAACGGCAGATGATTAGACATAGCTTGACGGTTTTCGTCATCCTGATCCCGCTCTTGAGCTCGCAAGTTAAAGCTACTGAAGTGCAGGTTACTCAAGTAGATGTGTTTACCGTGGATGGCCTTCGATATGACGTGGAAGGTGCTCAACTAGCTAAAAAGTTGATCGTACCAGTGCACATCCGGCAGATAGATGAAATCTACAAGCTTGAGATGGAATTGAGTGCCGGACTTCCCGCCTCTGAAGCGGAGGCTGCAGCAATCGCCACCAAACGGTTCGCAAAGCTGAGTAAAAAGAGTGTCCTTGATAAATATGCTACTACAGCAGAGTCATTGACGATGGCTCGGTCTCTAAATGTTGAGAAGGTACCTGCAGTTGTGTTTAATAAAAAATGGATTGTGTATGGCCTCGATCCGCTACAGGCCTACTCGGTCTTTGAAATGATGCGAAGCCGTGGAGAGTTGAACGGCTCGACAAGGGGGAATGGTGAATAAACTATCTCTAGGCGCGCGGATTGCAATTTTGTGCCTCATGGTCATAAGTGGAAAGGCGATGGCCATGGACGCCAATAACACTCTTCCTCATGGTGATAAGAAGGTCGAAATATTCGATCTAATAACGGACACAATGGACCTTTCATGTGTCGACTACAAAATCAAAGGAGTATGCTTCTGGCTTCACTGTGCCGGCCCATATTGTAGGGTCAGAACATCTAGTGTGGTCAGTCATTACAACCCAGATGTCATAGTCGAGACAGTATCAAATAGGGAGGCCTACCCACTCACCTGGTTGACGAAACCAATGTCACAAGTAACAGATCCACTAGCAAGGGGTCTGAATCATGGGTTCGATGTCGGGACTGGCGTCCGCGGATCGCCTACTGGTACTGCAACGAATAAGAACTTCTTCGATACGAATGTCTATGGAAACCCTGCCTTACTCGGTTTCAGGGATCTCGTGGGAAGCATGTTGAGTTTGTCTGGATTTTGTAATAGTGATGTCATGCCGTTCAACCCTTACTTCGTTTCGACTCTTGATCCGGAGTGGCGGATGGGACTTCTGGAAGCCCCATTATTGGTACTTCCATCCAACTTCAATCGCAAGATCTTTGCAAAGAGCGGAGATGCACTTAGCGGGGCTGTAGGAAGCGCACTCGGCGGGTATGGCGACATAGTTCAGTCGAGTGAACGCTTCGGGCACATATTCCCCAGAATTGGTTCCATCGTTAATCCGAACAGATATACCGGTTCAACAGTAATTGCCCAGCGGGCCGCTGATATTGTCACATCATTGAATGCACACATATATCAGAAATTACCAGACACTGCTGGTTCTGCCAAAGTATGGGCTCCAGTCCCTCCCCGTGAAGGAGATGATGAAACGGCCAAATGGCAAAGAAACTATCCACGCGGTAAGACTGGATGTAAGGCATTCCCTGCAGATTCGAGCGAGGAGTACAAGTACAGCGAGGATGACTTTTCTCCAACCCATAATTACCTCTACACACTTTGGCGACGGTATGAGTGCTGTGCCAGGAGAGGAACTTTCCTATATCGTATTTAATGAAGAGGGCCCATAATGGGCCCTTATATTATCGGGAACCTGATATCAAGGGGCCTATCGATACTTGCCAACCTGTTGTAGACAAAAGATCGTAAATATCGGTCAGCATGCGCGTAGATGAAGTGTGCCGAGCCGACATGAATTTTTCGATCAGGGCAACGGCATCTGGTTCATCAATAAAGGGGGTAACACGAGCAACAATCATTTCAAGATTACTCGATGCAAGCACCTCGTTGCTCTCTCGTAACTTGATATATGTACCAATTGTGGAGATGACAGCCTCACGATCCAATCTGGGTTCAGGTTTTTTCACTTTTTGAATGCACCTCTCTGAACATGCCGCTGCTTAGCCTGGTTATCCCCTGGTTGCTTTTGATTGATGAGCGCGATCAGCTCCATCATGCAATACAACCCTTCAACCTGTGCAGATGCTTCGGCTGAATCAAGATCTAGTGCCTGCAATTGCCCTTGAATCGCTTTCGCCATCTCTGGGTAGCTCATGTCCCAATTCATCGGCACTTGGTAATGATCTGCCGCCAATACAAGGTAGCTGAACATTTCGTGCCCGGTGTCTGCATGCTTCAGATCATCGTAGTAGACAGGCTTTGGAAGCTTGACTTGACCCATAAAACAACTCCTTCAATTACCAGGGGCCACGTTATCACGGTCTTGAAGCAATGCAACTTCTGGCAAGAAGGATAATCCACGTCCATTTATGCACCCCATTTCTCTGAGTCAAGCAAGTTAAAGTAGGCTGTTTCATGAACTTGGGGATGACGATGCAAAAACGAATTTTATCAGTGGCTTGTCTACTAGCCTTGGTTAGTGGGGCAACTTGGGCTGCTCAGTTTGATGAGCGAGCTGTAATAAATCAGCGGATTGGTGGTGGCCGACCCATCGATGCACCATCATCGACCGAACCATTCAGCAAAGCATCCGCCGGTTGGAATGCAGATCTATCGTGTTCTGCTATGAGCTTGAACAGTGAATTGCTTGGCAGCTTTAACTCCGGCTCCTTCAAACAGCTGCAATCATCACTGGTTGGTCAACTGATGGCTGCAGTGAATCCCACTAGCCTCATCGGGATGGCAATTCAGAGAGCGAATCCTGATCTCTATGACAGTTTGATGTCAGGGAGTATGACGGCTACAGATGCTTTCAATACCAACGTAATGACCTGCCAGGAGATGCAGCAGGGGGTTTTCGATGCATTGCCGGCTGGGGCTCTCAAGAATCTAACAGTGAGTGAGGAATATGCGGAGGCCATCAAGAAGCACGCGAACGGAAACTATCAGTTAAAGGATCTCGTCTTTAAGGATGGTTCGGCCGGGCGGAGTTATGACGATGGCAAGAAAGGCGTTGAGTTCGGTGTTGAGAAGAGAGGAATGATTGGTAAACCTATCAAGGTAACCGAACACACGTCATATGCTGGGTTCAATGCGTTAGCAGGCCGTGCTGCGACCGATAGCTCACCCTTACCTACATCAGCCACTAACGCTATGGGGATGGGGGCCGTATTCAAGTCACCCCGGGAGGCCAACAGCTTCATCTCGGATGTTGTGGGTGAAACCAGGATGTATACCGACAGTGACGCTTCCCCTCGTGAAGAGGATAGAGGCATAGGTGCGAAAGCGGCATATGCCAAGGAGTTTGAAGCAACCAATGCCAAGCTTCTCGATCTTGCAAGGCGACCTAGTTCTAACATCACCACCAAGGATCTCGAGAGCGCATCGACATCGAGTATTAAGGTGACCCGGGACCTGTTGCTTGCGATTAAGCAAATTCATCCAACAGAACAGGCGGCCTATGTATCGGCACTGGCGACCGATATCTCAATGGCCAACACTTACGAAAAACTTCTTCACTCTGTACGGATCATGGATGCTGGTTTGAGGGATGAAAGCGTGACTAACAACGAAGCGGTTCGGTCTGAAGCACTCCACAAAAGAGCCCTGCTCATCCAGGAGATGGACCTACTTGAGCGTGAACTTCGCTTCAAGAAGGAGCTCGCCGGCAGCGCACAGATAGACATTTTGCGCAGAGCAAATCTGGAGAACAAACCGGGCTCGTTCAGAACACCAACTAATGAATTACCTGTTGGCACTGCAAATTAATATCTTTCAGTAGAAAGCAATGGTTATCCATTGCTTTCTCTATAAACCCCTGGAGCTGAAATGAGAAAATACCTCCTTTTTGTTATTTATATACTTGCGGTGTTATTTTGTTCGATATTGTTGATACTTCTTGTCGACACTGATAGTGAGGCTTGGCAGCAATTTGCCCGTTGTGCCACAGTGGCAAAATGGATCATTGTGCCAATTCTAATAATTGCACTCCCGAAAATAATAGAGCGTGCAACAAAAAAGGAATTAACCAAAGATGGGAGGAAATTATTGTGGCAAAGCCAAATCCTTATGGCTGTGGCATTCACTGCGGTTGAAATAATGCATGGGGCACTCTGATGATTGTAAATGAGTGGATTGAACCGTACACGCTTATGATGGGTGTGCACTCAATGGGTGTGATCACAGAAATTCTTTGCTCCAGTGGATTGGTTTATGCACCATTTTTTGTTGCGATCGTTAAATCAATTGTTGAGGCAATGACTCAGGGCGTGGATGAGGGTAATGCCGGTGAATTAGCGGTGAAATTTCTTCGCAAAGAGCTATTGATCATTTTTCCAGTGTTTATTCTAGCCTTCGTTCCAATGGCGAACAGCCAGATGAGATTTGATGTCAACATTAGCAACTATTCTTGTGATGGAGATCAGCGAATCCAGGCACCTCCAACAACTAACCAGCAAATGATGATGGGGAATTTTCAAGGGGGTTACACCAAAGTGCCGGTTTGGTGGCTCGCGGTTCATGACTATTCTTCGACATTTACAAACACAGTTATTGCCAATACACCTTGTGCAGCTGACTTGCAGATGGCTTCTGTGAATATTCAGGCAGCAAATCTCGAAAATAGCTATGACCAGACGATCGCTGATAGTTGGCAACGAGCATGCCTCAGTCCGGCAGTTGGTGATGCAACCCGTAGAGGAAGTCTTGACGACTCTACCTGGGCTGGCTCCCAGTCACTGCGTGAATTTTATAAGAAGGAACAAAATACGGTTTTAATAAGCAGGGAGTCCGCTATCGCAGCTGGCTTGCCGGTTGGGCTATCTGAAGGCGGTGAGGTGAGGCTAAATTGCGATGTCGCATACCAGCATATAGAGGCTGCAGCAGTTTCGGCTGCAAGAAGCCAGTCGCAAGGGTCACTGGAAATATTGATAAACGCTTCACAAGACTCAGAGACAGAGAAGAAGTTGGCGATGTCGAAGGTAGCCAAAGTGCAACCACAAGCAAGCGCCCAACTCACTAATCTATTCGCAGGCGAAACAGACCACACTGTTGCACCAGACAGCGCTTCTGGTTACATGAAGGAGATGATTGGGTGGCTAGGAACTGCGGTGGGAAATTTGCTAAAGGCGCCGGGCACGATTGTGTTGAAGAATACAACACCGATCCAAATCTGTGTTATGCAGATGGCTCTTATTATGGCCACGCCAATTTTGCTGGTATTCTCTGGTTTCAATATAAAAACCGCTCTTGCTATCAGTGCTACATACTTTGGGCTTGAATTCACGTTGGTCTTTGTAAATCTGGCCACCTGGATGGATAACACCCTCAATCTATTCTTCTACTCAAGTATAAACGGTGGGGTTGGGGCGGGCTCTGCAACATTCGTGTCTGGGCTGCAAGAAAGCATCTTGACCAGAGTTGGTTACACCTCATATGACTTGCTACCAAAGTTGTGGATGGCCCTTATGGCATATGTCGGCATTAAGGGTGGTAGCCAGATGATAGGAAGTGCCTCTCAAGGAGTGGAGCAGAACGTAAGCTCTGGGCTCAATACAGGCGCTCGCATCCAGCAACAAGCGGGAAGCATGGCGAACTCCGCCGGCAAGTCATTCATGAAGTCGGGCGGAAAATCATCATGATCGCGAACCATTGGATTGATCCGTACACCCTCTTGATGGGGGTACACATGATGGATGTTGTAGTTGAAGCATTGTGTGTAAGCGGCCTAGTCTATGCTCCATTCTTTGTGGCTATAGTTCAGTCTATAGTTGAGGCCATGACCCAGGGGGATGATGAAGGGAATGCCGGAGAGCTAGCCGTTAAATTCCTGAGGAAGCGCTTACTCGGCATATTTACTGTATTTATTCTGGCCTTTATTCCTGTGGTGGATGTGACAAGCAATATCACAACACGGCCTGCAAATTCGTGTGTTGATCCTGGTGCACCAAATCCAACAAACTCTGTTATCAGTATGGTCGGAAATTTCAATAGCTCGAGTACCAAGGCGCCATTGTTTTGGGCTGCCGTGCATGACTTCTCAAGTATCACCACAAACGTGGTTATCTCGACAACACCATGCGCTGAGGACATCGCAGCAATAAATTCAAACGTAAATACCGCAAATTTCACTAACCCACAAGATCGAGAACTAGCCCAACAATGGGGCAAGAGTTGTCTCGCACCCGCTTCCGGCAAAGTGTCCCAGGGTTCGAAGTTTGATGGTGCCTGGTGGATAGGCCATCCTGATTTCATCGCTCAGTACAAGAAGGAAGGGAGTGTTGTTCTCGTTAATAGTGAGGTTGCCGCCGGCCTGGGTATGACCGTGGATTTGACCCCATAGATCCAGACACTTTTTCCCGCTTAGGGTTGTGATACCCGACTGCGCAGAAATTCCCGTGG
>NZ_JAPCIV010000071.1:0-10001 GCF_027707585.1 Aeromonas sp. QDB39
CTACACGCCGAAACAGCGTCTGGCACAGGCCGCATGACCTCTACTTTTGAATGCCCCTAAAAATGGGGGGATTACCGAGGCTTCACAGCGTTTTCAACTATCAGTTGTTTTGTCGAGCCTTTTGTCCGTTGCTGGCAAAGCAACCTTTGGACGCGCCCTGCCGGATACCATCGCTGATAGCAGTAAAAGTATTGAGGCGTTGCGAAGCGAGATTGCCAGTACCATGAGCTTTATCGTCGAGCGATTAGACGGCACCGGCTACTGCCCCATGGTGGACGTTATGATGGCAACACTCCCCCACGCACCTAACGCTAAGGAGAAGGCTATAGCCCAATGGGTTCCCACACCCGAGCGACTGAAAAGTTACACAACAGATACAATCACCTTCATCTTGAAGGAGTCCGGCTACTTGACTGCCTATGAAGCTGCCCACGATTCCAAAGCACTGAAAAAACTTATCGGTATGAGCAAAGGCGACCTTATCAAGACTGTCGGAGCCTTTGCGTTCGATTGGTCAGGCTACGCCCCCAGCTTTTACCTTAAGGGGTTCGAATAGTCCCTCTCCCCTCCCCCGCCTAGCAGGCGGGGGACACCCCTTTAGGATCCCCTGTGGGGATTTCACAATATGTCCTGTTCCTGGGAGCCATCTAGCGGGGTTGTACTCCGCTAGGATGCGCAAGGGTGACAACATGCTCAGTTCATCCAGTCGGTACAATTTCAGGTTTTTCTTTCTTCCCTTACTCCAACCCATCAGAGGACTTTTGCAAGGTGACCTACCTGATGGGCACTTGCATTATCAAGTTACGGCGTAAGTTGACTCCACGCACCAAGGAGACAACCGTTATGATGGAATTTACCTTTAAATCCAGTTCATCTTTTACCGACGCAATCACCTTCGTTGCAGCTCATGCTAAAGGGAGCATTGCACCGATTCATAAATACCTTCTCCTGCAAATAGCAGAGAGCGGTGTTCTGTCAGTTCAAGCCACAAATGGTGGTTTCTTTGCGACCCGCATGACGAGAATGGATTCGTTCAACGGCACTGGTTCTATCTGCGTTGATGCGGCAAAATTCAATGCCATCGTTCACTCGATGCCCGTTGATGCAATCGCAACTGTCAAGTTTTGCTCTGACGGCAATAAATTATCTGGCGTTGTTCAAGCAGGGCGTAGTCGATTCCAGTTAGTGTGCTTGTCAGCCGACGAGTTCCCACAGCCAGAGATTTGTAATAACACCTCTCGTTTTTCCATCCAAAGCAGCGATCTGATTCCCACCCTGACCCGTCTAAACCGTATGGTTCCGGCTAATGATTGTCGACACACGCTCAATTCCATTTGCGTTGAGCTGGACGAAACGAGGGCCGTAGTTGTGGCATCCGATGGAATGCGGCTGGCTAAAGGAGAGATCCCTATCAGCAGTATTAGCGGTGATGTGCGGGGGCGTCAGCTGTTGATCCCTAAACAACAAGTGCAGCAGATAATTTCAATGACAAAATTGGGGTGTGAGCTGGTAGTTCTCTTTGATACTTCACGCCTTGCCATCATCTGTCCGGTATATGGTTGGAGGCTACAATTCAGCCTATTAGAAGGAAAGTACCCCAACTGGCAGCGTGTTATCCCGAGTCCCTCTGGTCATGGTTGGGCTGATCTAGGGGTAGATAGGGAATATTTCATTTCATGCCTTGAGAGAGCCAAGATTCTTGCTGATGGTCGCAAGCAAACTGTACGTTTCCAAGTTCAAGCTGGGGAGATCACTATCAGCTCGAAGAACGAAGGGAGCGACGAGGGGGCAACCGAGATCGTCCCCTGTAAGATGCCGTCAGGCTTAGACAGAGTATCGGCCATTTTCAATGTCGGTTATCTCGTCGATGCTCTGCGCGGATTGTCCGGCGCAATAGTCAATCTGACCATCGACACCTCGGAGCAGAATAGTGCGGTTCTCATGCGCTCTGAAACTGACATCACTGCATTGCAGGTGTTAGCCCAAGTAAAGGCTTGATGTTATCTAACAGCTTGATTATGTCGTTCTATTGGGGGGCAAGCTAATCGCTATGCCCCTTGCATCAGCCGGTATCGGGTTAACCTAAGTCCACTGAATCAAGAACCAGACCGGAGAAATATCCATGTTCCAGCCCCTGATTGAATGCCTTTCCACTCGCCTCGGGGTGAGTCAGTTCAACCTTCAAGTGTCCGGCTCGGCAGAGTTAACACAGGTGATCATCATCCCCGTTCTCTCGGCTCCTGCGGCCAATGTTACCGGGGCAGGCTATCAGGAGGGAGGACAAGCCTATCGTGCAGCCCTGACAACTCCGGTTATCGTTTCCGCACCTCTAAGTAACATTGATACTCGCTTAGCTGAGATCCTTGACGAGTATGCTCAAGCTCTCTCTGGGACATTGCGCCAGCCCAGCATCACTGAGCAATTGCAGAAAGCTGTATCTCAAGCGGCGGTCAAGGGAGTTGAGCCGAAGAAGAAAAAGGGGGAAGCCACAAAGCCAGTCACTGATGATGCTATTCCAGCAGGGGCAGGGGCAGGGGCAGGGGCAGGGGCAGGGGCAGGGGCAGGGGCAGGGGCAGGGGCAGGGGCAGGGGCAGGGGCAGTTCAGGAGAAGGTTGATACCCAAGCACTTTTTGACCAAGACATTTTGTCCTCTTTGGGTATCTAAGGGGAGTCCATATGCAAACCATCAACTTACTGCGTCGAACCTTTAAAATTGGCTCTGCTATCGTAGATGACCCTGTTCCTGGCCTGCCACTCGAAACGGCACAACAGATCCTATCAGCCACCTACCCACAGGTGCGCTGGACAACCTTGTACGAGACAGATGGCCTTCTGGTTGGGAATACATTGCAATACGAATTTCTAATACCCCCAGTTAAAACCAACGGTTAGATGTTGGAGGGGGGAGGGGATCAAAAACCGCCGCAAGGCGGTTTTATCATTTTGGTGCATAGATTTCAGTCGCCAGCTATCAGTCCTCTAGGGGTGGTTTGAGTGACCCATCACAGTTGATGGGGGGCTATCGTCGGTGAGCTGACAGCCGAAAAATACAGTGTATTTATGTTTCCAACTTGTTATTGATGGCGCAAGAGAGCAACAAAAATACACTGTATTTTTGGGAGCTTGAGCTGATCTTGCGTCTGAACAATCTAAGAGATACTGGCTGCATAGGAGGTGCCTTCATGCCGACTCATGATGAACTAGCCGCATGGCTGGATGTAATTGAGGCTGAACCAGAACAGCCGTTAGAGCCAGTTTCCGATCAAAATTACCTAGAAGCATTTGCCAAGGAGAAAATGAAATGGGTGCAGTTTGCTCAGAAAGTTGCGAGAGCACCAACCGAGCGGGATTTGCAATCCGGTTGGGCGTTCCGGCCTCGCTGACAGGGCAGGATCGCGCACGTTTGCAAGTACCCCCATCCTTGCGTCTGCGTGGGGCTGTGATACCAAGACCGGGGCTTTCGACTACAGATGGATTCCAATCATCTATTCACTCTCTGGGGGAAATTGCACCACTGTTGAAGTCTGTTGTTACGTTGGCTCACAAGAACGGATGGGGGGCCACGGAACTGACCTATTTGGTGGCAGCACAAACTCTAGCAGAGCGCCTGAGTCGTTTTGAGGATCTTGCGCATGTGGTATGCCAAGAGCTATCTACGCGAGCTGAGCGAGCAGGGGAGGCATGTGCCCGCGAACTGCGGGAGATACTGATAAACGTGGGTGGGGAAATATTGGCCGGAGAGTTTGACGATAGCTATTCAACGTGTAAGCAGATTCTTGATTTTAGTTTTGGCCTTGTTAACGACCGAAACGGTAATGAGTTCGGTCAGTCCAGCGAGCAATTAAGATTCCGGCTGTTTTCAGATCTAGAATTCATGGTATTTCCATCGTCAGTATCCAGCGACTACCTCGCAGCATTTCAAAACCTCATGTTCTCGCAACTCCCACTGGTAGGGTTCATCCCAAGCAATGCCTTCTTTGAATACACTCTCGACTGGATGACTGAGTGTTACGATCTTGAGTTACCCGAGACTTTGGAGGCCACCCAAATTCACGAGTTCATCGGCGTTCTGGAGCGGGCAGAAAGTGAATTATCCAAGATAGACTCAGCTCCCAGATTCGAAACAGAAGCCCCCGACTTTTTCGATAAACTCGCGCTTCTGGTCGGTGGCAAAGCAGAGGCAACATCTGTTCTTATGAAGGTAAATGATGCCAGTGATGAACTCGGTGGTGATGGATACTCAGCCATGTGGAGCTGTTTTGATTATTGCCATCAGAAAGCTGGCTGGGCTGAAATCGAGCAGTCAGTAAAGGAGATAACTGCTGAAGGGGGACTTGCGGCTGTGTTTGGCCGCTTGCGCGAGGTGGAAGATAACACCTCTCTGAGTGCCTTCCTATTGGGGGCTCAGACGATCATTGAAAGGGAAATGGCGACCTATAGGGTCTCGAAAGAGGTTTTCGACTACCAAGACGAGTCTGACATATCCATTGACTTTAAAATCCCCTTTGAGACAAAGGCACTTCCGCGCAGGGAGCTTGCAGATGATGCCTACAACACTCACAACGACTTTGCCATGAACGGGGATCTATGTACCTCTAGCGTTTGCGTCCACATCAATGATGATACTTTGATGGCCATGGAATCGTGGCAGCGAAGCATTGCAATTATGGCCGCTGTGTACGTCGCAGGAAACAACGTTAAAGAGGAAGCTGGTCATGCAAGTGGTCAGAAATAATACCTGTCAGAAGAAACAGACTTTACCCCGCCTTGCGCTCGTATTTTCCAGCTCTAGTGAGCAGATGGCAGACCTAACCGGCATTACACGACACGCCATCGTTGACGACAAACTCGGGTTAGGTGAACCCCTGTCAATGCAGACTATTCATGAGCTGTTGGCAGACCTCACAGGCTCTCTGGATCGCTCCCAGGGTAACACGAAGGGCAACTACCAATTCATCCCCTCTAACGTGCTACTCAGTAGCCCAAGCGCGATTACATGGTATCAGCCCTCGCGGGAAGGGATGTTATGGTTACAGGTGGGTGGTGAGCGTTGCGGTTTCAAGATCCTTTGGCCAGCTCTAGTGTTCAATGTCCAGAAAGGGTCGGCACGGCTATCTGTAGCCGCTTTGGACACCGACGAACGCCCTACACCCGAGAACCATGTCTACGATGTTCCTATGCCCAACTGCTACCACGGAGGAGGGTTTTGCCTTGGAAGTGCAACGTTGCCCCGAGAAATTGATTTCTCGACCTTGCCGGAGATTGAGGCTTGCATGTACGACGCACTTAAAACTCACAGTAACAACTCCCAAGCGGTAGCCGATGGCTCTACACCAACCGCGTTTTGGGTCGGGATGGACGTAGAGCGGAGAAAGACCGGCGTAATCCCAACAATAACTGCATCCCAGATGACGAGAATAGGCTATCTCGGTGATTGGATTGAACAGGTTGCATCACGATAAAGAAGGGGATAATTGCGAAAGTTGAGAAAAGGAGCAGGGCGATGAAGTGGAAAACCCCCATCGAGTATTTGTCTCAGGAAGTGGATGTTGTGCTAATTGGGTGTGGAGGGACTGGCAGTTTTGTCATGGGCGAGCTGTCAATGTTACATGATCTCTTGACCCGTCTTGGTCATCCCGGTATCAGTGTGACTGCCTATGATGGCTCTCCAGTTCGTGAAGCTAATTTAGGTCGCCAGAGGTTCCATGCGGCAGACCTGGGGCTCCCCAAAGCACAAGCCTTAGTCGATGCGGAGCGTTGCTATAACGGTTTCGCTTGGGAGGCTAGGGGAGACTATGAGGTGGGTCAGGAACTCCTTAATCGCCGCCGTCCAACCGTATTTATCACAGCAGTGGACAAGCCTAGTTTTCGTGTACAATTCGGGTCGAAGTTTGCAACATTGAGCAAATCAAACCGCCTCTGGATTGATGCTGGCAACGATAACAAGACGGGGCAGGTAGTTTTAGGGGGGGCTGGGTTGCCGACAGCCTACGACTTGTTTGCGGGGCAGTATGAGGTGATGGTGGATGACCTATCCAAGAGCTGCTCATCAGCGGAGGCCGTCGCCAAACAAGATTTCGGGGTTAACTCAACGGCTGCCCGGGTTGTGGGCCAACTCATGTGGAACATGTTCCGGCATGGCGGCCTTGATTCCCACGGAGCGTTTTTCGACGTTCACCGGTTATCAGTTGACCCCATGCCCATTGACGAAAAAGTGTGGTCATCATTCGGATACTCTCCGCAGAGTCTCTGAATTCCATGAACACAACAACAAATAAAAACCGCCTTCAGGCGGTTTTTATTTTCTGGCATGTTGGTGAAACCCTATTGATGCTGTTGCTCCCATGCCCAGCTTGATCCTCACATTTTGAGCATGGCAAGGAGATCGAACAGTTGCTGACTGGAGATCTCGTCTGGTAGGGTCAACTCGAAAGTATTACCCTTTTTTTGCTTCACCGCGATCCCGGCAATCACATTCACATTGGTACGCTTTTCCGGCTTTTCACCCGCAAGTTCTGTAGCTTGTGCGGCAATGTCGGCCAGTGCTTTCGGTGCTGAGGGGTATGGTTCTTTACCCTGGGCCCATAATATCAGGGCTTCAACTTGTCCCTTCGTGAGTAGCTTTAGGGTTCTGCGCAGATTCAGTATTGTTGGGCGTCCAGTGCCAGTTCCATCCGGTAGCAGTTCATAGAGTGGCAGCGGAATCTCAAGTGCCCACTGTGAAGCGCGGACTTCTGACTCATGCACCCCGAATAACGATGCTACCTTGAGTACATCCAGCCCTTCATCTTTCATCACCCGGGCATAATGCAGCCCTTTATCATAAAGCGAGTTGGGTCGAGTGAGGTTAGCAATTCGACTGAGCTCGCGTAGCTCAGCCATGCTCAGATCCTCTGTTTCGTCGGTGTAAGCTATGGGCAAGCCTTTTTCCGCCAACAACGCACAGTATCGGCGACGCTGACCGTCAAATATCCCGTACCTGGTATCTGCCCCTCGTACTGCCAACACCTCCATTACGACACCACCAGAGCGAACTGAGCCGATCAGGTCATCTACAGTATCTTCAGTCACTCCCGACTTGGAGCGAATGTTCGCTTCGTGGATGTAGGTTAGCTCCTCAACATGTGCAGAGGGGATATAGACAGACGTCAGCCGCACGAGGCGCCCGCTTTTCAGGCGTATAACCCGGAAAGCACCGGTCGAACGAATCTTACTGGCCAATGCTTCTTCTGCATCCTGAAATCCCCCAGCCACATCCTCAGGCATGCTGAACACACCGCTTGATATGGACTGCGCGGCTGCTGATGTAGCAATGTGGGCCGCTAGGCCTTCGCTCATTGGCGTGCGCTTTTTATTCATCAGTTTGCTACCTCAAGAATGTTAGAGAAAAACTCAGCCACAACGTTCTCCGCAACGTTCTGGGCGCGTCTGAGTGACCTGGTATCTCCTGCATAATGTTTCGGTTGGATGGTGAATACGGTGCGGCCATCTTCAGTGACAGAAGAGAATGGCCTCAGTTGCTCCATCCTGTTGACAAACAACTTCGCAGGTTCAAGGTTCTTGAGCATCATGTAGTTATCCAGATGCTGTGGATTGGTGCCGTCAAATTTACTGCCCAGAAGCCACACGGATGCGGGATCAAGGTTTGGGGAGGGAATGTTCGCCAACAACCCATGAATGGACTCGAGGAATTTCAAGCTCGAGTCAAACTCCAGCGGGTCGAGGCCAATAGCAACAAACAAGCTGTCACTCGCTTGCAAGGTGTTAATCAAGGCCGCATCAAGGTGAGGTCCCGCATCAAGTAAGATGAGGTCGTAGTGATCACGAATCGGATCTATGACATATTTTGTCAGCAATTCGGTCATGTTGATGCCGGTATCTGCGGCGTGTTGGTATGCCTGCAGTGAAAAGAATCCATCTGCAGTTCCCGCTGGCATGACAAATAGCCCATCGCTAGAAGTAGGCAGCATCCAGGACCTTACCGTTTCAGGTGTAGCCCTGGTGGCAATGGCTTCGATTGCAGAATGTTGTGGCTCTTTACCAAGCCCGGCGAATCCAAAAGCCACGGAAGTTGACCCCTGAGGATCCATGTCGATGACCGCTACCCGCAATTGATGGCGGATCAGGTTGCGATGATGAACCAAACCGGTCGCGATGGTGACAGTCGATGTGGTTTTGCCGACCCCTCCCTTGAGGTTGAGGCAAGCAACAACCTTGGCGAGAGTATCGGAGCCTAGAGTGGACTTGATCTCGGCAAACGAACGCTGACCTGCAGCCTTATAAATCGCCCGAACATCGGCATGAGAAAATGTGTGTGGTTGGAGTGCGTTTTTCTCTGCGGGTAGCCGGCTGAACTCTCGACCACCTTCCCGCAACACCTTGATAGCCCCTTCAACCCTGGCTCGAGTCATTTCAGGTAAACGTTGCACCTGGTACATTGTGTAAACCGCACTTTGATACCCGTCCTCAATGGAAGTGTCCCGGCGGTCTTGCTTCACATCGGCTATGTAACCCAACAGCATTCTTGCTTGGCCGCGGAGTTTTTCGAAGCCAACCAGGCGTTGCTGCCTTGCCAATACACTGCTCATTCAACAATCCCCCTCAATTCCATGTTTTTAGATTTTTGGATGATAATTCAGGAATTATGGGTTTGTCTATTTTTTGGCTCCAGGCGCAACTGAAGGCGCTAGTTCTTCCCTCAGCGATATCCGGCCAACCAAAGCTAAATGCACATCAGATAGCCGATCACATTCTTTCATCAGCGGCATGATTAATCGGCAGAAATAGCTGCATCAGCAAATCAGCATCGTGGCCAAACACGGTCATTTTTCGACCCACGGGTGATACAAAGCGACTACGACAGTAGTTCAAAGGCGCTACGCAGGTAGCTCAACGGTGATACGACTTGCATCAAATGTGATTCGTTTATGATGCAAAGCGTTGACAACGGGTAAGCGCAAAAATGAGCACAAATGCAACCTACCCTTGGCACTTAGACAGCATCTCTTAGCGAGGACCTTATGTTACCAAGCAGAAAAGGCGCATCGAAACTCGAGCCCTACACAGTCGAAATCCTGGAGCTGAGGGGAAAGCATTCGCTTGAGGTGATCCGTGAGTACCTAGAGGAGAAGTACAACATTGAGATAACAAGGTCTGCAATTAACGCCTTCGTAAAACGTCGACAGAAAGGATTGGCAAACCGTAATTCGATGCCACAAGCCCCTCTCGAACCCATTAAGGCTCCTGCCGCCGTACAGCGTAGCCATGTAGCCGAGCAACAACCTTCTTCCACAACCGATAAGGCGGAATCGCCGGCTGTTGTTGATGTGTGGGCTGGAAAGGTAACACTCTGAATATTAAGGAATAACATAATGAAAATCGTTGTAGTATCTAAAACAGGATTTGTGGGTAAAACCGTTCTGTCTGCCCACTGGTTGAAAACCATGATGCCCGCCGCACAGCTCTTCTCGATTGAGGATATGAACCAGGCAGCTGATGCACTTGGTGTTGACGTAACCACAATGAACGGTGGCCAATTCTCTAATCTGATGAATTGCATCATGGTAGAGGATGAAGCCATCATCGATGTGGGTATGAGCAACGTCCGGTTCTTCATCGATGGACTTCGCAAGTTCAGTAACTCTTGCCAAGAGTTCGACTACTACTTTGTCCCCCTCACACCGGAGAAGCGTTGCCAGGAAGAGGCGGCAGAAACCATCAACACACTGTTGGAAATTGGAGTAGATCCGGCTCGGATTCGCCCTATTTTCAACAAAATCCCGGCCACATTCTTCTCCTTCGAGCAGTTCTCGGGCTTCGTGTCATACATGAAGAAGCACACCAAAGTGGAAACTGACTTCAAGTGGGCAGTCGAAGAAAACCCTGCGTTTGAAATGCTCTCGCGTCAAGGGCTGAGCCTCGCTACTGGATTTGACCCCATAGATCCAGACACTTTTTCCCGCTTAGGGTTGTGATACCCGACTGCGCAGAAATTCCCGTGG
>NZ_JAPCIV010000072.1:0-9854 GCF_027707585.1 Aeromonas sp. QDB39
CTGTCGTCATCAACCTTATGGCGACCTCGGTTATATTTGGTCTCATCATCATAACGAGCATCGGCCTTTTTCTGCTGATCCAGCTCGTTCTGCCACATGGCATCTCGCAGGCCCATGGATTTTTCCATTCGCTCATCTTCTTTCTGGCCGCGCTGATAGCGGTCCATGGTGTTGAAGCCAGCCAGAAAGCCTTCTGCCAACCCTGATACGCCCATACTCACCTCACCTTAAAACAAGCTGCTTGCCAGAAATCCAACTCCGGCACCGATAAGAGCACCTACAGGGCCGCCAACAGAACCATAAGATGCGCCAATCATGGCGCCAGTAGCGGCCCCTGCGCCAGCTGCAGACATCTTCGCCTGCTTCTCCTGGGTCTTGAGCTGCTTATTGCCAAGCTCGAGCTCTTGCTCTCGATTGGCCGCATCGCGCAACCCTGCCATACCCTGCTGGCGCGTCTGACCGCCGATATCCAAAATGCCGTACCCCATCACACACCCCCTCCGGTTTTGATTGCCTCACGCAGCCCCGCATCAGCACCGGTCAGAATACCCATCTGGCGGGATTGCTCTTGCTCACGCAACCCGTTCTCGGTCCCGGCCGTCATCAGCGCCATGCGCAGCCCTTGGCTGTTATCGTTGGCATTGCTACTGGTGCTCAGCCCCATTCGCGCATTGCGGTTGGCCGTAGCCTGCTGAGCTGAGCGGAGCGCGTTGGCGTTGTTCTCATCCACCCGCCCCAGTTGCTCCCGCAGTAGCTGGCCGTTCGTGGCCAACTCCATCAGTTCCTGCTGCTTGGGGTAGAAGCGCGTCTTCCAGTCCTGGTACTGCTCTCGGGTGATTTTGGCGTAAGTGTCTGCGGCGTAACCCATGGTTACCTACCTCCCAAATACGTTTTTGCGTTGGGGTTATAGACGCGGTTATCAGCGAGCGTCTTGGTGCTATCGAGATGTGATGCAACATCACTGTTGCTGGTAACCGCCGGCGCTTTCAGGCTGGCCAGCCCATACGAGGTGGCGGCTCCTGCCAGAGTCCCCACCAAGCCAGCTGTCGCCTGCTGGCTTTGGTAAGAGCTCTGTGCATCACTGGTTGCCTTGCGCAAGCTGGTTGTGGCCACATCCCCCATACCAGCCATAGATTCAGCCTTCTGCCCCGCGCCAATACTCACCACATCCTTGAGCCCAGCAACATACTTGTCCTGCTGGCTGGATTGGGCCCGGTTGGCGGTGTCCGTCTGGCTCAATGCCTGGTCAGTTGCCAGGCCTTCCATTGCCTCCTGGTACCGGCCACTGGTCGGGTCTGCCCCACTGGCCGCCATGGAGTCAGCCAGCCCGGCGCGCGCCTCACCAAAGGATTGAGCAGTGCCAAGCGCTGCCGTGCCTGCCAGTTTGTCGAACTCCCCCTCACTGTTGAGGTCATCCACCTTCTCGATGAAATAGTCCTCGTACTGCTGCAGGTCGTTCTTGTAGAGATCCCACTGTTCCATCGCTACACCGGCCGCAGCCTTCTGAGCCTCGGTCTCCTTGATTTCGTTCGAACCGCCCTTCCCCATCACCTACCCCTCACAGGTTGATCTGAAACACATAGAACCCATCAGCATCATCCGGCTGACGGACCCATCCCATTGTCGGTGCCACCTTGAGCCAGCCTTTGCGCGATGAATGGAAGCGAAGCCAGCGCGACCCTATCATCCTGGCCAGCCGCTTCACCTCCGGCAGGTGGCGCTCTGGCGCGCCGCCATCACCCCACCCAACCCAGACCAGGACGCCGATCACGCCATCTTCGGCCAGCGGCTTGAGCACAAACCCGTCATCGCCACGCACAAATAAAAACGCCATCCGGTTTCGGATGGCGTCTTGCAGTTCGGAGGATAGCCTTGGGTTGCCTGTGTCGCTGGCGATGCGGTTGATGTAACCGATAGGGTTACTCAAAAGTGGCGCTACCATGTTTGAACACCATTGCTACAGCACCAACGAGTGATACTGACACATCGCCAAGTATCGAAACTTGAAACTGTCCGCGAACCCCGGCAGGCAACGTAACAGTTGCACTTGCCGTGGCAGAGTCTTTCCTTGAGCCGCCTGTCGCAGACACAGACTCTCGACCAAACTCCACTCCATTCATGTAAAACACTACCGTACAAGCGCGGGTGCCTTCTGACGGTTGGCCGCCGCCGCCATAGTAATACCCCTCCGCTTTGATGTTTATGCCTGTGACAATAACCCCTCTGGTAAAGTTTGCTGCGGCCACATTAAAGAACATGCTGAATGGGCCGCTTGGTTGCTGCATGTATAGCGACTTGATCGCGGCCACGTCACCAACTATTCGCTCAGCATAAACAGTCCCATGAACAATGCAGTTCTGTTCTATCGTGCAGTTACCGATAGTCATGTTTCTGACGTAGCCGCCCTCGGCATAGAGACGATTTGTGTAGATACTGCCGTCAGCGTAAATGATGGTGTACCACCCCCATCCCCAGCCTCCATATGGCCCGCCCTTGCCGAAGCCAGCAGCCCCTCCAGCCATGAAGGCATTCCCCATATCGATCTGGCCGCCGTTGATCAACGGTGAGCTGATGCTGACCCCGGCCTTCACATAGTCAGCCGTGATCTTCTCGGAGTTCAGGATCTGAATGGTAGCCTTGCGGATGATGGCCTCCGCAATGACAGCCTGGCCATTGTCGATGGCAAATAAGGGTGCCATCGGTGTTGAGCTGTTGGGATTGAACACGAACACCTGGCTGGCTGATATGGCCACCTGGCTGGTGCCGTCCGATTTGGCAATCAGGCCAATCCCGGCTGTGATTTGCCCGGCAGTGGCTTTTGCCGTCCACATCGCCTGGGCGCCATTCTCCAGATCCGCAATAGCCTCACTCTGCTGCTGGACAGCTGACTCGATATTCCCTGTCTTGGCAGATAGCTGTTCCAACTTTGTCGCTGTGGCATGGTTGGCATCGGCGCTGGTTTTTGCCACCTCGGAGATACTGGCGCTCAATGCTTTGTCGGCAGCTTTGAACTCGGCCTCTACCGTGCCTACCCGCTGCGCCAATGCGCCTGTTTCTGTAGCTCGTACCGTCTGTTCATTGATGATCTGCCCGCGCAGAACGGCAGACTCAGCCTGAAACTCTGCATCCAGCTGCTCAATGGTGGTTGCCATCGCCTGCTGCTGGTCGCTCAGCACCTTCTGCTCACGCCGGATCTTGCCGGTCGCCTTGCGCTGGCGGTCACTCTCGTCAGCTCCAGCCAAGGTAGCACCGATCGCGGCATCGCCTGCCAGATCCACGCTGGCGCTCATGTTTTCAAACTTACTGGCCAGTGACTTCCCGTCTCCGCTGATGGCCTGTTGCAGCTCGCTGATGGCCGCGGTGTTGCCATTCATGGCCACTTCCATGGCGCTCATCTTCTGCGCCAGCGCCTGCGTATCAGAGGCTACGCTCTGGGCCAGCTCGGTGATGGAGCTCTTGATGGTTTGGTCTGCCAGCTGCATCTCGCTCTTGAGCTGCTCGACGCGCTGAGCTGTGGCGGAGTTTGCCGTTGTGTTGGCGCTGATCTGCTGCTCGGCGACGGTCAGGCGCTGCCCCTGGGCATCCACTTCCGTCTTGGCGGCCTTCTGGCTCAGGGTGCCTTTGACGGCATCAAGCTCTTGGCCGACTTGGGTCACCTGAGAGCCGACAGCGGTCACCTCAGACTTTGTTGCAGTCTGGGTAAGCTTGCCGTTGATGCCGTCGATCTGCTGCTCGATGGAGGTGATCTTCTCCAAGTCTGCGCTGATCTCGGCGCGGGTGACGCAGGTCTTGACGATGGCCTCGACCGCATCGAGATGTTGACTGACTTTCGTTATCTCGGCGCCAAGCTCACTGCGGACGGCGTTGACCGCCTCCATGGTGATCTCGCCGGTGCTCGGATCCACCTTGAACACGGCATCGCGGAAGTCCTCAAAATCGTTCTGATAGCCATTGATCAGCTGGCGCAGCTGCTCCTGTACCAGGGTCACATTGATGTAGTTATCGCCGAGCGCGCCCTGAGCATGATTTAGCAGGTCATTAACCTGCTTCTCTCGCGCATCAAGTGCGGCCAGATTGGCCTTGGTCTCGTTGACAATAACTGACAATTGCGGCACATCAAGGATTGGCTTGAGCAGCTCCTGCGCCAAGTGGCTGCTTTCAATTTTCCCCTGCAGTTCGTCCAGAATATCCTGCACATCACGGCTGGTCTCCGCAACAACGCCATGCTCCCCCTGGAACGGGCCACGGTCATCCTTGCCATTGACGAATCTGACCCAGTAGTAAAACTTGGCCCCCTTGCCGATGGCGTCAGAGAACATATTGGCAATAGTGGTGCCAACCAGCGTCGCGGCAGGCAGACTATCGGCCTCTGCGCGCCACACCTCAGCATGAGAGTGGCCACGGTAGTGTGGCCCGTCCCAATCAACCAGCATGGTATGAAACGCCCCGCTGGCCTGCACGTTAACCGGCGCATGAGGCTTGTCGTACACGCCAGTCTCAACGAGGTCTGGATTTTTGCCAGGAATATAGATGCCGCCAGGGCCTTGACGCAGTGTGGCCAAACCAAGCGCGTTCAGCTCGCGAAAGGTGACGGCCTTATCCAGCTTGTCTCCGCGCTGACCGGTAAGCAGCTCAACGTTTTCAGAAGTGGCGGCCTGATCCCGCCCTGCTCGATATGCCGGTTTTGCCATTACATCATCTCCGCCATTGAGCCAGCCAGGGTGATGCGCTTCACCGCAGAGGTGCCGTACACCTCAACCTGCCACCACCGACCACGCACAGGCGGAAGCCTGAACGTGCCGGATGCCAAGTTGCCAGGCGGCAGATCCATTACCTGCTCACCATCCACTGTCAGCTTGATGCCGACCTTGGTGATGTCGTCAGTCAGCAGTCGGCAGCAGCCTAGCGGAGTGCCTTCAGGCATCATGAACAGCTTGGATCGCCAGACAAACTGACCATTACCAGCAGACCCGCCTCTCCATATCTGCAGGCTTGTCCCTTTGGCGACGAACAACCGATCGCTCTCCATATCGGAAACGGCCGCATCCCAGCGATTTGTCAGCTCACGCAGGTCGCCAGACTTTGGGTCAAAGATAAAGGCGTGGGTATCGGTCATCGCCACATACTTCCCTTCGTGATGCCAGGCGCGCAGGGTCTCAGGCTTCATGGCCTGCCACTGCTTGCGAGTAATAATCTGCTCGGTCACCACCTGCCCACCGCTGGCGCCAATCCCGACCAGACCATCTGGTGATGCGTACAGCACCACACCATCCATGGCCACCATGGAGCGGGCACTGATGCATGCTTGAGGCAGCTGACTCAACTTCTGATTGGTAACAGATGCAGGACTGACACCTTGGGCAAGATAGGGGTAACCCTTGGTGCCAATCACCAGCGTGGTATCGATGGCGGCGATCGCCACGATGTCGTGCTCAGTGGTAAGCCGGTACTTTTCAGGCCAGGCATAGGGCAGATACGGCTCGCACAGATAGAGCGAGTTGCCAGCGAACCCGGCACACATACCGTTGGCCATCTGGCACAGACCTCGCATAGAGGCTGGGGGTGGAGTATATCCGTAGGTCTCCAGCACAGGCCCCAGCTCGCCGTCAGCGCGATTGTCTACAAACGAGGCTTGCGCGATCGGTAACTCAGCAACAAGCAGGTAATCAGCCAAGCCTCCACCAGAAACGGATCGGTATATCCGGCGCTTGGTGATGTTGTTGTCCTGCGACTGCGGCGGAGAGAGAGATAGCGCCACAGTGGAGTTGGGGATTGTGATGGTCACCTTGCTACTTACCGGCCCAGGTGGCCCCTCCTCGCCCATAGCAGTGACATAGGTATCCACATAGAAACGGGTCTCGTCGTCTGTCAGCAAGTCATCCTTGCCGTCAGCAGGAGGAGTCACTGCGCCAACCCCAACTGGAACGCCTGGAGCAGGCACGCCAAGTCGATACCACGCCGTAGGCTTGTTGACACCGCCAGTTGCGATCTGGAAGTGAGTTACCTTCGGATATTCCCCATCTGTGTAATAGACGCGGCCATAGGTATCTTGGGCGATCGGGGAGTTGATTGCCTCGACGATCTTGTTCCATGCAAACCAGTTCAGGCCGTACTTGAACAGAGTTTGCGGGGTGATTGGCAATGTAACGCCAGCGCTGACATCTTCCTCTAGCGGTGAGATAACGCCGTGATCGAAATGACAATCGCGGGAAACCACTGCTACTTCATCAGGCAAAAGGTGAGGTTCCACGCGCGGAGTAACACCTCGCATGGTGACGATATCGATGACTGACATGGGAGTTCTCGGCAGGCAGAAAACAAAAAGGCCCACTCAGAATAGAGCGGGCCATGATGGGTAAATCCTAACGCCAGCAGCGTCATGAGGCAAGCGATGTTACCAAGCCACAACTATGCCCATACATACTGGGGAGATTCGACCACCACGGTCACCGGAGCCAGCGCGGCGGCCAGTTCGGCGTCAGTGGTGCGCACATTGGCGTGATAGCCTGGCACCGGCTCTCTCACATCAATCTGCATCCCATCAACAACCATCACCTCTCCGGTCAGCCTGGTGACCATGCCAAATGGCAGCAGCATGAGCGAGGCCGATGGGTGGTACAGATGCCCCTGTTTATCCTTTAAAAAACCGGCCGCTATCAAGGCAGCTGACATTGCCGCCGCATCCGTCGATTTCAAATTCAGGTCTATAAACATCAGCCGATCCCCTTTATTTGCTCGTCACTTAGCCCGCGCTCCCACACTCGGATGTTTTTAATGTGGCCGCCGAGGCTATACGCACCAGAATAAGACCCGATAGACAAAACAGAATCATCACCAGGGAATAGCTCCCCTGGTGGTGTTGGTTCAACAATACCCGTGTTTTGCTTGGTTGTTATTATTCCGTTTGCAAATGCCGATCTATCACCAGACCTTAATCTGCAACCAGCTACAACGTTCTGCGGTGAAGTTCCGCCGCTTGGTGTAACAACAGCAGCAGCGAAATCCCATCCACGCACGGCACCGTTTGGCATAACGCTCATGCATATATATCCGCCCTGCAAAACCCACGAATACCTGTTTGTAGTATCTCTGATTGATAGCTGAACAGCTATTGTGTGCTCCCGGGATGGTAGGTTGGATTTTGGCAGTGACACCACATCACGTGCCCTGGTTACAGCTGCGCCAGCAGTCGGGATATATGCGCTGGCATAACTCAGGTTCTCTACCTGAAACCCACCAACGTACAATGGGGAAAACTCTGGCCCTGAGCCACCTGCGGCAATAATTGGAATCTGCGACTGTGTAGCTAGAAACGTGAACGAGTATCGTTTTTTCTTCGTTGTTAGCGATTTAGTATTGGCACCTTCAATTGTGTGGGCGCCAACCAGAAATAATGACGAATCTTTATCTGCGTAGGCCCAAAAGCTGATGGTATACAGATCCCCTACCGACAGCCCTGACACCGTCGTATATACACCTCCGTAAGCCTCTTCTGGGGTTATCTTTGTGAATATTCCCTGCTGCTTCTCCAGCTTACACCGCCCGTTAAGTTGCCAAGTGGAGAGATCCTCGCTGTACGCTACGAGGTTAGCAATCTGCGGCTCGACAAGGAGCCCCTCTCGCTCAAAGCGCGGTTCGTTCACCGCAACTGGTACGGGCAAGCCGTCCTTACCCATTTTCGTTGCGGCGGTTGCCCGGCTAAAGTTCACCATCTTTGCCACCACATCCTCGCCCACTTTCACCTCACGGCCATGGCCGGTGATGAGGCGCAGATCATCTGTGAGCGGCGCCCACAAATCCGGGATGGGCAGCGCAGCAGCGGCTACGATATTTGCCGCCACACCGGCGCTGGCGGCAGCCTTGGCAGCCTCTGCCGTGGCAATACCTGCCTGAACAGTCGCCTGTGCCACCACGCCAGTGCCGGCATTCATCACCTTTTCCCAACTCGGCATGGTGAGCTTGGTTCCATCCGGCGCAGTGAGCGTTACATCGCCGGTGCCTGTGAGCAGCTTCTGCCAGCCATCCATCTGCCCCTGGTGGTACGCCACAAAGGCCGACAGCTCTCGACTGAATGCCGGAACCTGCCCCGTGATGGAGATGACTATCGAGTATGCCTGTCCAGTGGCAGACCCACCCACATAGGCTGTAACCAGATAGAGAACGGTATCGCTCTCCACGTAGTCCACCTCATACGCCCGACCATCAGGCCCCCAGAAGATGTGCCCCTTGTCAGGCTTGTAAACACCACTCCTCCAAGTGGTGCCTGTGCCAACAACCTTGGTGCTGCCAGCGGTGACAGCGACGGTGCCAGCTCGATACCAAATACCAGCCATCTACGCCCCCTTACTGACCGGTTACCCGGCCAAAACTGGCCTGCTGGCGCGCTTCCATGCTCGCGTCTACTTGGGTTTTCTCTCCGAGCTGTTGCAAGAAAGCGTTGTAATGACCAGTAGCTCGATTGGAGTTGGCTGAATACTCCGCATCCTTGGAGAAACAGCGGTAGAGCATGAAATCGATGATGGGGTTGATGTAGATATCATCCAGATCGGCCAGCGCAGGGGTGCTGACGTTCTCGACATCGGTCAACTGCTTGGATTGTGGGGCGACCGAGTAGATCACATCCACCTTGACCCCGGCTGCAGGCCCCGGGTGAAGATAGAAGGTCTTTGGGTCGCGCTCCTCGTAGGTATAGTTGTCCACCTTGGTTGCGGTGTTGCTGGAGTGCCATTCTGGGTAACTGTCATCCAGTGCCTTTCGCACCACGTAGCGGATCACCTTTCCGTTGGCATTGCGCAGCACCTCGATGAGGCGAAGAGCATCTGGCGGAAGGGTCTGCTTGGTACCGGCCGCACAGGTGAACTCAGTGTTCTTGGTGTGTGCGTCAGGGCGAACCAGCACGATCGCCTTGGTGGCGTCGTTGTAGTAGTCCAGCAGCTCCTGCTTTGGCCAACGGGTAAAGGTAGGATCGACCAGCAGGGTATTGACCCGCTTGATGATGGTTGCGACGGTAACGGTAGCCATGATGAGTCCTTAGAAGAAGCTGTGTTTGCGTGGCGGGTTGTAAAACTCGACTTGAGTCGGGGCGCTGTGCTGTTTGCGGAATCGGCCTGCACGACGCCACCCCTCAACAAACTCGGTGCGATGGAAGTTGGCCCGCTTGGGGTCAGACCATGGGCGATCAGGCTGGGCGTAGAGCAGCGCGGCCACGCCATGGGCGATGGCTTCGGCATGGTCGGTGTAGAGCTGCGCCGGTAGCTCCTTGGTGCCCTTTACCGGGGCCGCTACGTACCAGATCCGCACATTGCTCAGATCGGTCAGGATGCTCAGCTCATTGGCCGACATGGCGAAGTAGTCGCGCCCTGAGTCCAGCGGCACGCCATCAGCACCGGTGAGGTGCAACACATTGCATGAGGTAACCCCGTCCACATTGCACACCACCTCCAGACTGCCCGCCGCCGCACTTGGCAGCAGGCGATCGAGGGTGATCAGCTCGGATTCTCGGCAGAAAGCGATTGCCGCCTCTGTCACGGCCTCTTCCAGCAGCATCTCGAGCGGGCCTGTGATGTGCATCCTGACGGTAGGCAGGAACTGCTCGCGGGGTACCATTTGCATGCTTAGTCCTCCGCCTTGGCGGCCTTGGCTTTCAGGGCGTCACGCACGCGAACGCGGAAGTCGTCCACCTTCTCCTGCGGCCCCTTCTGCTCGATACCCAGATCTTCACCTTCGATCAGGGTCGCCAGCTGGGCAGAAGTGAGCTTGGCCAGATCGATATCACCAACCACCATGCTCTGCTCTTCGGCCAGGCGGGCAGCTTCTGCAGCAAGGCGCTTCTGCTCTTCCGCTTCCATTCTTGC
>NZ_JAPCIV010000073.1:0-8745 GCF_027707585.1 Aeromonas sp. QDB39
GGAGTCACATGGAAGATCAGATCCTGGAAAACGGGAAAAGTTCCGTTCAGACCGCTATTTGTGTATAAGAGTCAGACCCTACACTGTGTGATAGACACTCGTGTATATAGCGGCGATTGGTGGAGTGGTATTGGCTACCTATGCTGGTGGTAGCATGACCACCATATGGGAGTTGTGTAATGGTTATTGGTTGTATATGGGTGACTGTACATAGCGTAGGAATAGTATTGAATGGTAGTGATGTTAAATAATAAATAAACCTAAACGTGATGCGCCTATCCCACCTACGAAAACACCCAAAAACATATATAAGAAGGAATGGTTATTTCCCTAACCAATTAGCCTATCAAGGCATGATTGATAACGCTGGAAGTTATGGAGCTCACTAGGGATGAAAAAATGCACTCAAGACTGGCTTCTACCAATAAGCCAGCTATCAACATCGTGCTCAAACCAGCCAATAAAGGACTGCCCTATCTTGAAAGGTTTAGGGAAGGTCTCGTCATAACGAGGAGACTTGGGATTAAGCCAGTCATAGATAGTAGACCTGACCATGCCAATCTTGTTGGTGAGATCTTTGATGCGCAGGACTTTGATGGGGTTGTTCATGATGTACTCCTGATGATGAGGTAGTTGTTCATCAGAAGAGCGCGCCAGTTAAAAAAAACAGGGTATCGCATCATTCTCTTTAGAAGTTAGAAGAGTGTGAACTGTAATTCCTATCCAAACTGCTTGCTATAACGCTACATAAAGTGACCAATCCAGGCAGCTGATACATGGATTGTAGGTAATGCAAAATTGCAGGCCCCTAGGTTAGGGCTATACCGATAGATGCTATTCACCTATCCGCAGCAAAGAGAACTGAAGAGCCTCCACCTGGATAAGGGCAACTCAAAATATACTAAGTGCAACCACACTATAGGTTAAGTGATGCTTGCATCACATCCTTAGTGCAACCTTGTTGATGTGGCTACATAAATCTATAGAATTGAAAGTTATGCTGGAATTAACACACCATAAAGAAGGTTAAATATGGCAAGAAATAAAAAATACAGACCACATCATCATATTGGTGTAAAAGCCAAAAGTGAGCTTCGCGCCCCCCCAACACAGCATAAAAAAGAAGACATTAAAATAAATGATGATATGTTCGCTGATGATAATAAAGTGGAGCAATCAACTAAAATCAAACGTGTTTTGCGAGGAAGTAAAACCGACAATAATAAAGATAAAAATAGTAAAATAAAAACAACAGAAAGGCCATATTCAATATACGACTGTGATAAAGAATGGCTCCTCGCTGCACAGCGAACTAGAAAGACTCCACATCTGGCAATTAGACATGAAGGGCTTAGTAAGAATGGATTGCAGATTGAGAACGACACACCTATCGGTCATTTTATTGAAAATAATAAGTCTAGCGAAGTAACTTACTATCAAAAAATTATAGCAACTGAAGATTACAGTAACTTCGAACATATTTATAATATATTGTTATTTATTTCATCTGTTAGGGAATATAGCTACCATGAACAATTTAAAATTGGGAGGCAATTTAAAAACAACAATCGATTAGAATTAACCGTTCAGGATGAGGTTAATCTAAATAAAGCACTTGTGTATAGTGCTCAGCAGAAAGTAGAAATAAAAAATAAAATAAGAATTTTGTTGAGGTCAAACGTAAATAACATTCTCAATAACCAGGATTATCTTGAACACTTTGATGTGCATCCCGCTGTATCTATATTCATAAAGATAGTAAATGAGAATGGCATTGACATCACATATAGAGATGATTTTGAAGAGTATTTCTCAATCGATCTGATGACCGCTTTCATCAATAAATTCAATGCAACCTATAACTCTCCACATTATAAAGAAGAGGTTTCTAAAAGACTTTTCAATGTAAGAAAGAATATAAACTCTATCACTGACTTCATAAATAGAAAGGTCGATGGCGATTCTACGCATGTGATAAGGTGCTGTTTAGGATTTAACTGCATTTTCGATGATGGATATGATTCAAAATATGAAAAAGAAATTTATGAAATCTATAAAAGCCCTAACTCCTTATACTATTACAAGCTAACAAAACTATTTGATGGCAGAGATGCAATATTTAGGCGAGGAGCAAAAAAACCAGTTATGAAGTATATGGATGGGTATATTTGGAAAGTCGATTATTGCTCAATAAGGAAGTATTATCTTCATCTATTTTTATTTTTAAAACCAGACTGGGGGAAGAGCTTTGATATCGTAGAAGAGATCGGTAACATGTGGAGAAGCAATGTAATCAACGGTGATGTTTTTAAATATAGCGGTGAAATAGACAACTTCCCAATTAAAAATAAAAGCGGTCGTGACATGCTGGCTAAATCTTTAAACGACTTATTCATTCAGGACATATTGGCTTATGCGATAGTGCGCAAGCCTAATGAAAAACATCTTCGTTCATTTGGAAAAAGTGGAAATAATAAAAGCACTGACAACCCATTACAGAAAATAATTAAATCAACACTAGTGAAAATATAGCGCAATATGATGATGATCTATTCGCTATAAATTGGCCATCTGGTTTAAACACTCCATGAGGGTATGACATGAATAAAAATGGAGGTTACGCTCAGTGTAACCTCCATAGGCAAAGTCTAAAACTAGAGACTTAATAAACCCTATCCAACTTGTAGATGCACAATATTGTCAGCCGTTTTTTCTGATGGTTTAAAAATTCATCCCCATAACTCCAGCGCCATTTTTTGTTCCGGTAACCGAACTGTATGAACATAGTGAGCCATGCCTCCGGGTAAGGCATGACCTAATATCTGCTCCACAACATGAGCGGCGATCCCAGCCTCATTTAGCCGGGTAGCTAAGCTCCGTCGCTCCAAGGGAGTAGTATGCCCGATCCGTTTCCAAATCCCTCTTTCCCACTGACTGACAGCCTCTGGTCACTTGAGCTTCCTAGCAAGTATGAGGGTGACTGTGCGGCAGCTGCTTTCAGCAAGGCGTCTATCGTCGGCCGAATAAAATCAGGTATTGGTCTCACGATTTTATTACCTGTTTTTGATTTGGATGCAGGTACTGTCTATGTACCTTCGGCTAGATTCCATTCTTCGGGAGCTGATAGCCGATCTTCTTGAGTTCTTGCACCGAACGACAACAGAATCTTGGCCAAACTTCCGTAGTAGCAATATGGACCTAGCTTCTCAGCCCACTCCCATAGTGTTAGCAGCAGTGGGAAAGTGATCCACCGATGGGTCAGAATCCGACTGCTGTTGACACTCGAAGACTACCTCACCAAGAAAGAGGCTCTCACCGGCAGCCTGTTTGGCAAGCTGAGAGATTAGGAGTGGGGCGAGGATGTGTGGATCACCTGATCGCTAAGCTGCAAAGTCATGTGGAGTAACTCATGAATCAACCCTACCTGCTACTATGGCTGGAGGGGCCGCTACAAAGCTGGGGGCACGATTCCCGCTTTGGACGGCGTGAGACCCTGAACTTCCCGACCAAGTCCTGGGTCCTCGGGATGGTCTGCCCTGCCCTGGGGATTGGTGGCCCCCAGACATCCCTACTCGACCATTTTGCCGCTCTCGATATGCAGGTCCACAGCTTTGCCCGTTGTCACCAGAATGGGGAGCTGGCTCCCCGCGAGCCTTTTTGCGCGAGACGACGCTGACGCGAAGTGAGCAATGGGAAGAGGGACAGTAGCTGTTGAAAGGCTTGGGTATCCATGATGGAGACCCTCAAGGTGATGACCTACTTCAAGGTTATCCTTTCAACAAATAATTGGGACAGCGCTATTAATAACGCCTTGTGATGCAAAAAGATCGCAGAGGCAACGAGCCGGGCGAGAGCGGCCCACCCGGGATCAGCGCTCCAGCAGGGGAGCAGAGCGGTAGCTCCAGAGCCCGTAGGTGCGCAGGGCGTCGCGGTAGATGCCGAGCAGCTCGCTGTCGCTCACCTTGGCAAGCTCGGAGAGCGGCTTGTCGGGATAGCTGACGCTATCTATCCGGATCCCGGCCGGCCCGCTCTGCCAGCAGGCGATCTCCAGCAGGGTCTGGCCCCGGCGCACATGGCTGGCGGAGCTCACCAGGGTGGCGTACTCGATCTGGTGGCGGGCGAGGGCATAGCCGCTGTAGAGGGCGTTCTCCACCGTGCTGGTGGCGTAGTTCTCCTCGATGATGCGGGAGCGATCGATCCCCTTTTTCACCAGCCAGTCCGCCATCAGCTTGCCCTCGGTCTGACGGTTCTGTGGCACGCCGCCGGTCAGGATGATGAGGGCCGCCGGATTGGCCTTGGCCAGCGCCCGGGTGGTTTCCAGCCGGCCCAGCAGGATGTCGTGCATGGAGCCGTCGGGATTGAGGGCATAACCCAGGGTGACGATGGCCCGGTTGCCCGGCTTGGGTGAGCGCTCCCCTTGCTCCTTGAGCGGGGTGGCGACGACGCGGTCGACCGTGTCAAAGATGCGCTGCAGATCGGCGGCGCGGCCGGGATTGAGGGTCGCCAGCTTGCTCTGATACCCCTTGGCGGCAGCCTCGTTGTGCTTGAAGGTCTGCCAGGTGGCGAGGTAGGTCAGCAGGTCGAGGTCATCGGGCGCGGTGCTGAGGGCCTGCTCGAACAGGCCGATGGCCTTGTCCACGTTGCCGTTGTATATCTGGGCGTTGGCCGCCGAGATGAGCAGGTCGGTGCGATAGGGCTCGAGCTGGTAGGCCTCTAGCAGCAGCTCGGTCACCTGCTCCATGTTGCTCGGCATCTTGGCGGTGAAGCCGGCGGTGGAGATGCGGGCGGGGGATTTGAAGATCTGCCAGGCATCCGCCAGCAGCTGATCCACCACCTGGCGCTTGCTGATGTACTGGTCGTAATTCTGCTCCTTTTGCAGGGAGCGTACCGGGGCAGCCCAGGCTGCGGAAGGGAGCACGGCAGGCAGTGTCAGCAGGCCGGCCAGCGTCAGGGCAATCGCGGTTCTTTTCATCATGATGGTGTTCCACCGAAGGTTGATGGCACCAGGCCATTCCAGGACCATGGGGCTTTTTCAATAAAAACATAAACTTGGTGATTGGTCAGTGTACCGCGTCGTGGCGTGAAAAAACGTGAACCGCTTCGGTTATCCGGGGAAGGGGGCGGCGCCTGCCGCATCCGGAGGTTGCAAGGAGTGCTTTCCTGTGGGTTTGCTCAGTTGTGGCGCAATCCTGCCGCGTTTTGGGTAAAGCTCAGCGCTGCCGTGAAAAAGTTGGCGGGGCCAATCGTTTTACCGCTTTTTCTGTGACGGCGATCACTGTACCATCGCCGCCCGACCTGCCACCCGGCCGCAGCTCCCCCTGCGACGGCGCTGGCGTCACCCGATACTCGCCGTCACCCGGAACGTGAATGACCCCAGGATGGGACCCGCCACTAACCTGTAGGTTTGTGGTCTGCGTGTCGCGGGGTCGGCACCTCTCCCGCCCGCTCCCTGCGATGCCTGTCTGCAGACTTGCCGTATGAAACTTCTCTCTTCATAGGTGCAAGATGACGCTGTTATTGAGTCTGGTCGGTATGCTGGCCCTGATGTTTATCGCCTGGCTGGCCAGTGAAAACCGCCGTGCCATCCGCTGGCGGACCGTGCTCGGGGCCCTCGCCCTGCAAACCGGCTTTGCCGCCCTGGTGCTCTACTTCCCCCCCGGTCAAATCATGCTTGGCGCCATGAGCAACGGCGTCTCCGCCCTGCTCGGCTTTGCCGACAGCGGCATCCGCTTCGTGTTTGGCGATCTGGCCAGCAACGGCTTCATCTTCGCCGTGCGGGTGCTGCCGCTGGTGATCTTCATCAGCGCGTTGATCGCCGTGCTCTATCACTTCGGCATCATGCAGTGGGTGATCCGGGTGCTGGGGGGCGGCATTCACCGCCTGCTCGGCACCAGCCGCGCCGAGTCCCTGGTGGCCACCGGCAACATCTTCCTCTCGCAAGGGGAGTCGCCGCTGCTTATTCGCCCCTTCCTGGCGGGCATGACCCGCTCCGAGCTGTTTGCGGTGATGACCTGCGGCATGGCCTCGGTGGCGGGTTCGGTGCTCGGTGGTTACGCCGGACTGGGTGTGGATCTGAAATATCTCATCGCAGCCTCCTTTATGGCGGCGCCGGGGGGCCTCTTGATGGCGAAACTCTTGGTGCCGGAGCAGCAGCAGGTACGCGAGCAGGCCGAGATCACCCTCGACAAGAGCGACTACAGCAACGCCATCGACGCCCTGGCAGGCGGCGCCATGAGCGGCATGAAGATCGCGGTGGCCATCGGCACCATTCTGCTGGCCTTTGTCAGCGTCATCACCATGATCAACGCCGGTCTCACCACGGTGGGCGAGTGGTTTGGCTGGGCCGATCTCTCCCTGCAGCAGCTGCTGGGCTATCTGTTTGCGCCGGTGGCCTGGCTCATCGGCGTGCCGGCCAGCGAGATGATGGCGGCAGGCTCCTTGATTGGCCAGAAGGTGATCATGAACGAGTTCGTCGCCTACCTGGACTTTGCCAACATCAAGCAGGATCTCAGCGCCCACACCCAGATCATCATCACCTTCGCGCTGTGCGGTTTTGCCAACCTGGGCTCCATTGCGGTGCAACTTGGCTCCATCGGCACCATGGCGCCGGAGCGCCGCCACGACGTGGCGAGCCTCGGCTTCAAGGCGGTGCTGGCGGCGACCCTGGCCAACCTGATGAGCGCCACCCTGGCGGGGCTGTTCGCCTCCCTCGGCTAAGCGACCTTTGCCCCATGCACACCCCGTCTCGCCACTGGCGCGGCGGGGGGGCGTCCATCTGGCGCCAGCCACTGACGCCTCGGTACGGCCTGGGCTCGACAGGGGCGGGCACAGGCGGTAGCGTGATAGCGCGCGGCCCGTCCGCGCCCGTTCAGGCATTCATATAACAAGGAATCACACCATGACCCGTTTCTCGCGCGCATTGGCGCTCTCCCTGCTGCTGGTCGGCGACGCGCCGGCGTTTGCCGCCGCCACCTATACCTCGGATCTGCTGCTGTCGGCGGACTTCAAGGCCCCCTGGGCCAAGGCGACTCAGGGCATCAAGAACCTGCCCAAGTGGGTGCGCAGCGGCAATGGCACCAGCTCCCCGCTCGAAGCCGTGGCCGGCACCCCCTATCAGAGCGGCTCGGTCTGCAAACCCCACGACTGCGCCAGCCACTACATGCAGCTGCTGGTGGATGCCAAGGCCAAGCGGGTGTGGGGCGTGCTGATCGACCTGCCAGATAGCGATGCTGCCCGCGAAACCCCGTCGAAGTTTGCCCGCTACACCTGGCTCGGCCAGCCTGACAAGGGGATGCAGGCTGCCCTGATGAAGCAGGTTGAAGCCGACCCCAACTGGCAGTAAGCCTCGAAAAGCAAAAACCTCTGCCTGGGCAGAGGTTTTTTTATGGCGAAGAGGTGATGGGGCAAGGCGCTAGCGGCTCAGGATCCGCACCGAGCGGATGCGATTGTTGAAGTCGGTCGCCTCCTGCTCGCCCCCCTTGCGGGTGTAGTAGCCGCCGCGAAAGTCGGTCTCCTCGAAAAAGCGCACCACCCAGCCAGCCGGCACGGTGAAGGAGGAGATGCGGTTGGCAAAGCCGTAGCGACCGAGATCCGCAATATCCCGGTCGATGCGCAGGGAGTCGCCACTCTGGTGGGAACCGTCAAATACCAGCAGGGTGCCGGCGTCGTCACCCTCGTCCAATCGAGTTGTCAGGCAGCTCGCCTTGGCCGCCTCGCAAAACAGGCTGTTGTTGCCTTGGCCCTGTTGGCAGCGGCGGCTCACCTTCTGGCGCGCCAGCCATTCGCTACGCCCCGCATCGGCATAGACGCTGTTGAAAGGGGTCAGGGTACAGACGTGGATACGCCCGCCACCCTGGCTCTGGTCGTTCACCACGATCTGGGGATTGATAAGGATATCGGCGCGGACCGCTGTGCTCAGGGTCAACAGCGCCAGCAGGACAAACAGCTTGTTCATGGATGAGATCTTGCCAGTTCAAGGGGCGGCAAGGATTGCCGAGACGCCGGCCTGATGCAAGTGGGGGAGGCGTCCGCTGCGACACTCCTTGCCCACTACAGGCGTCAAGATGAAAGGCCCAAAGCAGAACACCGGCACAAGGCCGGTGTTCTGAACAGCATGGCGGCGGGCCCAGCGGGGCGCGCGGTCAGGGCGGCTTAGGCGTAGAAGGCCTCGACGGTGCCCTTGACGGTGATCAGCATGGGGTTGCCATAGCGATCCTTGGCCTTGGGGGAGGGGATCTTCACCCAACCTTCGCTGATGCAGTACTCCTCGACATTGGTGCGCTCCTTGCCGTTCACGCGAATGCCGATCTCGTGCTGGAAGCACTCCGCCACATGGTGCGGGCTGCGCGGGTTGGCCGCCAGGCGGTCGGGCAGGGCAGGTTTGTTGTCGCTCATTTTATTTACCTGAGTGTGATAAAAAGTGGGTCATTGTAGGCAATGCCCGCCATGGGCTCAAGGCTGGCCTGCGTCCCATGCGGGTGGACAAGGTCCGGCTACAGTTGCTGCCCTGGCAGCGGCTATAACCGGCGCCGAAAGACGGGGGTTGCCATGTTTTTACTTATATTCAGGTAGCTTCGGCACCAAAGCCAATATCAAGGTTGTAACAGGACCTAAAAACAATGAAATGAAAAACCAGACTAAACCGCTACGATTCTTCCCTTGGGCGAGGACCTGTCTCTTGATCAGATCTTGATCCCCTGCGCCATCAGATCCTTGGCGGCAAGAAAACCCTCCATTTTACTTTGC
>NZ_JAPCIV010000074.1:0-8738 GCF_027707585.1 Aeromonas sp. QDB39
AAGCAGAGAAAGTCGATACAGAACAGGACCTTGGAAGGCGTTTTAAATGGACTCGCCGCTTAAGGTCCTGTACATGAGCGCTTGTTGTACTTGCGCCGTTGGTGCTCATGTTCAATGAAAAATGCCGTCCACGGCAGGATCTTGTCACTGCAGTCATCCAGCATCGCTGGCCCGATCAGCCCAAAAACCTTGACAGATACGCCCACTGGGCGCACTATTTTCGCAACACGGCCCCTGTCGGTGATGCTGCCAGTCAGCAAAACTGCTCAGGGGTTTTTTGTTGCCCGCGATTTACCCTACCAATCCTCTCGCCAGTTAATCGGGGCGCCCATGCCCGATAGATCGAGGCCTATATGGGCCAGATCCGGGAAAGCGTTGAGATGCTTGTGCATCCGCTGCGGCCAGCTTGAGTTTGGGTTGATATAAGCCATCAGGTGGCGGCAGATCCGTAGCAGCAAAAAGCAGCGAGCCTGCGCATGGTGATTGTTTGTGTAGCTCGCAACCCAAGGCAAATTGGCAGCATGCGGCAGCTTTGGCTGTTCCGTAATGTTGCGATTCCACAACCGGCTATGGTGAGCACACACATTGCGCAAGTAGTTGAGACTGCGCAGCCAGGTTGCAAAGACCCGGCCATTAGCAACGCCATAGGCTGCCGCGATCTGATCCTGTTCCGTCTCTCTCATGCCTGCATAGAGCGTTGACATGGTGCCAAAATCCCAGACTTCACAGGCCACCCAAATTGGCAGCGGCAGCCCATATTTGACCTTGTTGTGTTTGACGAACTCCTCTTTGGATCGGCCAATCAATCTGCCGTGTTTCCCTAACCAGTCGTGATGCTTACTGACGCCGCTGCTCTCGTCAAGTTGCTGGCTGAAACCGGCAAACAGACACTCCGGCTTGAGATAGGCGAAGGGGTCAAGCTGCCCCAAGGTGTGGGAAATATCGACACGAATGGCGATTTCGATCCGCTCCAGCGCATCCATCGCCAACATGCGCAGTCGCTTGTCGAACACATAGAGTTCAACCGCATCGATGAAGCGGCTACTCGCCTTGAAGTGTTCCAGCGCGACACGGGTCGTTTTGATTTTCTGCGGCTTTCTGCCCTGCTCAGATAACAGAATCACCTCGCCAGAGCGTTCGCGAAACGGATACCAGTAGCCACTGAGCCGGTAGTAACCGATGCGTTCGAGATAATCGAGGGCGATGGCCTGATCGGTGATGGTCATGCCGCGCCGTTGCAGTTGGGCAAGCTGATCCTGATGGCTAAGCCACGGCTTGGTGTAGGGCATCAGCTTAGCGCCCCCTCTACCAGCGACTCGGCCAAAGCAAGCTGGGTCTGCTGGCTGGTTTGCAGGCGGGATTTAAGTTGATCGCAGAGGGTCATTAGTTCATCCACTTTGGCGACGATGCGATGCTGTTCGTCAATTGGAGGAAGTGGGATAACGGTGCTCGCAATTTTGCCAACATTTAAATTCGGTTGTGCTCCACCAGCCGCATGCTCCCTTAATTCAAGGTAGGCTTTCCGGAAGAACAATTTTACAAAATCCTTATGAGCTTTTGTTTCATCAATCAACCTAATTGCAGCACATGCTTGGTTAGTACCTGCTGGTTCAAGTAATTCAGTTATTTGCCCTCTTGTTTTCCCTTGTCCATACATTGCAACGATTAAAGTGCCTACAGGATAGATAGAAACGTTAGTTTCTTTTATGGCTAATTTCGATATTTGCTCTTTCGTTTTACCAACAAATAGCTCAGCCGTCTCCCCACTAGATACCCAGTTAATTTCCGCTGGTTCCCAATAGGCGGGATTGCTTCTCGATGGTGTAGCACCAGTGCCTACAAGTCCAAATACAGCGATCCTTTCAAACACCCATCCCTGCGGTAGCTCAAACGGCTTTTCGTTTTCACTAATCTCAGGTAGCGGTTTTTCTTTTTTGATTTTCTTCTCTTTGACCAGCCGCGCCTTTTCGGCAGCGATACGTTCCAGTAGAGCTGAAGCGGGTTCATCGCTCGGGTCTTGCGGTACCAGCTTGCCCATTACCGCCAGTTGCAGGATGGTCTGTTTCAAGGCGTCAATGCTGGCCTCAGTGGTAAAGAGGGTATCGAAGTGAGTGCTTAGCCGCGCCCAATTTTGCGACAGCTCATCGGCATCTGCGCTGTCTGTCAGCGTGGTAAGCAGAGTCTCCACCAACGTCTGATGGGCAGCCAACTGTGATTCGCTGTGCTGCTCCAACTGGTCGCAGAGGGCCATTAGCTCATCCACTTTGGCAACGATACGGTGTTGTTCGGAAATAGGTGGAATTGGAATAACCAATTGCTCCATTTTTTCCTTAGTCATATGCACCATAGCAATACCATTGCCAGATGCTTTGATGCTTGCAGATATAGCATCAAGATATAAACACATAAAGTGTTTATCTAAGGAATTAGGGTCAAATATATCCATTTTCCATATATGATAATGGTATATAACTCTACCACCACTCCAGATAAAGGGGCCGAAGGATGCTGACCAAGAGTAGATTAAGTCTCCATTGTCGATGTATTTTTCCGGCTCTAATTCAAGATCTGAATAGTACCATTTATCTGATGTGAATAGATTACCGACACGGAGTAATGGAGTACCAGACTCAAGCATTTCATGTTTTTTGTATGCACGACCATTTAGCACATTGATAGCGGCACCTAATCTTAATTCAGCCCACCCCTCTGGCAGCTCAATACGTTTCTCCTCCTCGCTAATTTCCGGCAAGGCTTTGGGCTTTTTAATCTTGCCCTCTTTGACCAACAGCGCCTTTTCGGCTGCGATGCGCTCCAGCAGCACGGAGGCGGGTTCATCGCTGGGGTCTTGCGGTACCAATTTGCCGCGCACGGCCAACTCCAGGATCAGCTCGCGCAGCTTTTTGATGCCGGTGAGTTCCAGCTTGCTGTTGCTGCCGCGCCCGGCACTGCTTTTGGGGCGCACTGCCGCAGTCCAGAGATCCAGATGGTCGGTAATCAGATTCTCGATCGCCATTATGCCTGCCCCTCTTGCTTGATCGCACCTTTGCCCAAGGCCTCGCCCAGAATGGCTTTTAGCTGGTCACGCAGGGCCTGGATTTCGGCCTGCTCTGTGGCATAGCACGCCAGCAGCTCGTCAGGGTCATGGCTTATCTGCTCGCCGACATGGGGGTTTTTGATATCGAGGTTAAAGTTGCGCTCGATAATGGTCTCGATACCGACCTTCCACGCTTGCTCGTTCTCTACCCGGGCAGCAAAGCCGTCAGCCTCATCGCCCCACCAGGCAATCTCGGCTTCGAACTCCTCGAACTTCATCGGCTTGGTCTTGCTGTAGTTTTTCACCCCAGCAGGATAGGGGTGCTCGTAGAACCAGACATCCTTGGTGGGCTGGCCCTTGGTGAAGAAGAGGATATTAGTCTTGATGCCGGTATAGGGGGCAAACACGCCGTTGGGCAGCCGCACTATGGTGTGCAGGTTGCACTCAGCAGTGAGCAGTTGCTTGATCTTGGTTTTGACCCCTTCGCCAAACAGAGTTCCATCAGGCAGCACCACGGCGGCGCGACCACCCTTTTTCAGAACTTCGATGATGAGCTGCAGGAACAGGTCGGCGGTTTCGCGGGTGCGCAGATCGGCGGGGAAGTTCTGCTCGATACCATCCTCCTCGGTACCGCCAAAGGGCGGGTTTGGTGAGGATCACATCGATATCGCTATCCCAGCTCGACAGCGGCTTGTCGAGGGTGTTGCCGTGACGGATCTGCACCGGCACCTCGATGCCGTGCAGCAGCATATTGGTGGTGCAAAGGAGGTGCGGCAACTGCTTCTTCTCAACCCCCAGGATCTGCTGCTGCAGGGTCTGATGGTCGGCTGAGGTCTCGACATAGTGCTCTTTGACATGATCAAAGGCGCAGGCGAGAAAGCCGCCGGTACCGCAGGCCGGGTCCATGATCCGCTCGCCGAGTTTGGGGTCGATGCGGTTGACCATAAAGCGCGTGACGGCGCGGGGGGTGTAGAACTCGCCCGCGTTACCGGCGCTTTGCAGGTCACGCAGGATCTGCTCGTAGATGTCACCAAACAGGTGGCGTTCGCTGCTGTCGGTAAAGTCGATCTCGTTGAGCTTGTTGATCACCTGCTTGAGCAGGGTGCCGTTCTTCATGTAGTTGAAGGCATCGCTGAATGCCTCTTTCACCACATAGCCACGAGGGTTGAGACTGATATTGGCTGGCTGGTTTTTCAGGCTGTCGAACAGATCGTTGTTGACGAAATCGAGCAGGGCATCGCCGGTCAGCCCTTCGCTATCGGCCGCCCACTTGCGCCACAGGAAGCGTTCGGGGATGGGGCAGCGGTAGTTATCCTGCTCAAACTCCAGCTCCTCTTCCTGGGCGTCGAACACTTTCAAAAACAGCAGCCAGGAGAGCTGACCGAGGCGTTGGGCATCACCGTCAATACCGGCGTCCTTGCGCATGATGTCCTGAATGGATTTGATGACTGAGCTGATGGATGACATGGGGTTCTCTGCTTTTTACAAAAATGGTGACGAATACAGGGGCGAATGCGTCAGGAAGATCGATAAAACAAGCGGCCATCATTGGAATGGCCGCATGGTAGTTCAGAAGCAGTCAGGTCGTCAGGCGCTCTGCTGCTCACGGTAAATTTCTTGTTCCAGTTCGGTGATGGCTTGCTCGAACTGTTTGGGGCCACCAAAACCCTTCTTGGCCAACTCCAGCGGGCGCCCCAACTCGGTAAAGGGGGCGACTTTTAGCGCATCCTTGGTCTCAATCTCGGTCACCCCCTGATCGGCATACTTGTCGAGCAGGCTGGTAAGCACCTGCTGGGCGGTGTCGTTGTACTTGGTGAAGTAGTTGCGCTTTTTGACGTTGTTGGCACGCTCGCGGCGGGTCAGTGGCGGCTGATCGTATACCACGTGGCAGATAAGGTCGAACGGGTCGAGCTCCTTACCCACTTCCTGCTCCAACACCTCCCACAGCACGCCCGCCTGAGCCAATTCATCCATAATGGCTTGCTTGCGTTCGGCGGCTTGCCAGCGTTTGGTGAACGCATCGAGGGTGGCAAACTCTTTGAGCAGGGTCTTTTTGGTGTAGTCCTTGAAGGATTCGGTCACCAACTTGCCATCGGCATCGTAATACTGCACCCGCTCGGCGATAACGCTGACCGCCACGCCGTTGACATAATACTTGCTGACCCCGGGCTCGGGGTCACCCAGCGGGCCTGTGCCCTGACCCCCTGAGCCACTCTGGCCACAGTTACTACCGGTTGTGTAGCTGCCAGACTCCTCATCAATCCCGGGAGCAAGCGGATCGTCATGGTTGCCGGGTTCATCGGCAGGCAGTGGATCGGCGCCATCGATGATATCGCCCAAGCCTTCATCCGGATTGTTGATGTCTGCCGGTTTGACCACCATGACGCGCTCCGGCTCACCGTCGAAACGGGGATCGGCAAACAGCTCGGTGGCCTTCTTGAAGTCGAGAATGGTGAACCAGAGCTTGCCGTACTTGTCGTCGATACGGGTGCCACGGCCGATGATCTGCTTGAACTTGGTCATGGACTGGATGTTTTGGTCCAGCACCACCAGCTTGCAGGTCTTGGCATCGACGCCAGTGGTCATCAGCTCGGAGGTAGTAGCGATGACCGGATAGGGCTTTTTCGGGTTGATGAAGTTGTCGAGCTGGGCTTTGCCAAGGTCATCATCGCCGGTGATTTTCATCACATACCGATCATCTTTCAGCATCTGCTCGGGGTTAAGGTTCGCCAGCGCCCGTCGCATCCGGTCGGCATGATCGATGTCGTTGCAGAACACGATGGTCTTGGCCATCGGGTCGGTTTTCTTGAGGTAGTTGGTGATGGTTTCGGCCACCAGCTGGGTACGCTCGTCGATCACCAGGGTGCGGTCAAAATCCTTCTGGTTATAAATACGGTCTTCAATCAGGTTGCCCTGTTTGTCCATCTGCCCTTTGGTGGGACGCCACCCCTGCAGATCGACATCGATATCGACCCGCACCACCTTGTAGGGGGCAAGAAAGCCATCTTCGATCCCCTCTTTGAGGGAGTAGGTATAAACAGGGTCACCGAAGTAATCGGTACTGGAGACGGTCTCGGTCTCTTTGGGCGTGGCGGTGAGACCAATCTGGGTAGCCGATGAGAAGTATTCGAGGATCTCGCGCCAGGCGCTGTCTTCAGCGGCACTGCCCCGATGGCACTCATCCACCACGATCAGGTCGAAGAAATCAGGGGAGACCTGCTTGAAGGCTTTCTGTGACTCTTCTGGTCCGGTGAGCGCCTGATAGAGGGCAAGGTGGATCTCATAGGCGGGGTCGATCGTGCGCCCGGTGACCTTGGTCATGGCCGAGCCAAAGGGCTGAAAATCATTGATCTTGGTTTGATCTACTAGAATGTTGCGATCGGCCAGAAACAGGATGCGCTTCTTGGCGCCCGCCTTCCACAAACGCCAGATGATCTGGAATGCGGTGTAGGTCTTGCCGGTGCCGGTGGCCATCACCAGCAATACCCGATCCTCATCTTTCGAGATGGCTTCTACGGTCTTGTTGATGGCCTGCAGCTGATAATAGCGGGGAGATTTGCCGCTGCCATCCGAGTAATAGTCCTGACTGATGACAGGCAACTGTGCCTGGGTGTAACCCTTCCAGGTGCAGAGTTTGTCCCAAAGCTGGCCGGGGCTGGGGAAGTCCTCCAGCGCGATCTCGGATTCCAGCTTGGCCGGATTGGTCTTGTCATGAAATACGAAGCCATCGCCGTTGCTGGCAAATACGAACGGCACATCCAGCAGGCGGGCATAATCGAGCCCCTGTTGCATCCCCTTGCCAATCTCATGCTTGTTGGCTTTGGCCTCGATCACCGCCAGTGGCAAGCCCATCTTGTGATAGAGCACGATATCGGCCGATTTGACCTTTTTACGTGCCGCCATCTGGCCGCGCACCACCACCTTGCCATCCCGCAGCTTCACCTCTTGGCGAACCTGGGTCAGGTCATCCCACCCAGCAGCCTTGATAGCAGGCAGCAGGTATTTCGAGATGATGTCGGCTTCGGTGAGGGTTGCTTTGTTGATCTCGGCCATGAGCACTCTTCCGGTCGGGGGACAATATTGCTCAAGATTCTCTCATAAATTCAGCCGGGTTTTATTGATTTCAGACTCATAAAGCAACATGGGTGCAGCTCTTGATGGCATGCCTTCGGGTCAAGGAAACGTCTGGCAATGGCGTAACTAGGTCGTAGTGAATGATTGTTGAAGGGCATCGCTTGAGTTAGTCCCATAGCAAGTCAGCCGGTTTGGCTCTCGCTGAATGCAGAGGCCAAGATTCCAGATAGATAGGAATCTGCCCCCCATCAATTCCAGCACACCAAGGTCCATAATCCCTTCAAACAAGATGACCAATATTCCAGAGAGAAAAACGGCACGAAATTTCCAGATAGATAGGAAGTCTTCGATCAGGATTCCACATAACTCGTTCTGAACTGGCATTCCACTATGTGGAAAATTCGCACCACTTTTCCAGATAGATAGTTATGTGGAAAGAAACAGGACGGGAATTGGTTGGGAATGACAGTGTTCATTCCATGGCTCCACATCCTGCGTGATTCCACGCAATCATGTTTGTTACGAGCGAACAAACTTCAATACTTTCAGTGCGTTGTTGATTTTTTCCTGAGCGAAGTCCATGGTGATATGGAGTTTGGTCACACGATCACCTGATTGCATCCTTTATCCGCTACACCTGAGGCCATCACCATGAACAGCATCGTCATCCTGATCCTCCTGTTTTCATTCCTGATAGGGTTTGGCGCCTTTGCTGCGTGGCTGTATATCGAGAAGCGTCGCATGGGAGCCTCGGATAAATGACCCGCTATTTTGCTGAACGGACCTCTTTTGCCACGCACGAAATCAGATGGCGGGAGCAGCCCAACATTTCCTGGATCACCGAGTAGCTGTGTCCGGTGCTCAACAACTGTGCGATGTGCTGACGCTTCTTTTCATCTTTCTGGCGACCGCGATATTTCCCCTCATCCCTAGCCTTGGCAATACCCTGCTGTTGCCTGCGTCGGCGATCTTCATAATCCTTGCGAGCGACGGCTGCGAGCATATCCAGCAGCATGCCATTTACAGCCTGCAAGATGGCGCAGGTGAACTCGGAGCGGCTGTCCCCCTGTAACGCTACCCAGGAAGTCGGAAGCTCCGGAGAAACGATTGAGAGCTGTTTCTGAGCCAGCAACTGCTTCAATGTTTGCCAATCCGTCTGATTGAGGCGGGCCAGACGATCAATCTGCTCTACCAGCACAATGTCACGATCTGCAGCATCGCGGATCAGCCGCATAAGCTCAGGCCTGTCCAACGTCGCACCAGACTCATTCTCCACATAGAAACTGGCTATCTGATTGCCATGCTCTGCAGCAAAACCAATCAGCAGCTCTCGTGCCCGCTCAGCATCCTGCTCCACTGTCGATGCACGTAAATACGCCCGTATGAACACTGAAACCTCCATCGGTCTGTTTAAACTGGTTCTGAATTTTCGGTTCAATATAAGTGGTTTCAATATTGTTTTCGAGAGGGTATTGAGTGGTTTTAATGGGGTATACCTTTTTAGAACCACCTGTCATTTTCAGAAGACGACTGCACCAGTTGATTGGGCGTAATGGCTGTTGTGCAGCCAGCTCCTGACAGTTCAATATCAGAAGTGATCTGCACCAATCTCGACTATGCTCAATAC
>NZ_JAPCIV010000075.1:0-8185 GCF_027707585.1 Aeromonas sp. QDB39
AATGAGCGTTCACATTGGTCCGGAAATGGTGTTCACGTTGAATCGGAATTGGTGTTCATGATCGGCCGGAATATGCACAGTGGCCGCAACGTCCGTCCTGAACACCGACAAGCACCTGATGGAAGCCATGTTTGCTAACCCCGTGTCCCCTGACGGCAAGACCCCCTCCCAGACCTTCCAAGCAGCAGCGAACACCCTCCAGATGTATCTCGACGTGCGTGGAGGTGTGGACGCTCTGGAAGGCGTAGGGCTGACCAAGACACAACGACAGGCTGTGCAGGCTGCCCTGATGTTAAGTCGTAAGTCTGGGGAAGATTTCGCTGGGTCTCTGTATCGGTCCCTCACCACCGCCACCCCGTACATGCTTCCGGTCAATTCAGCAGATGAACGGAAGAGGGACAGCGAGGTGATGGCTGGCTTGAACATGACCCAGCGAGAGGCGTACAAGCGTGAGAAAGAGGGCCTGATGCACTTCGGCCTGTCCCCTGCGGAAGCCTCTGAGAAAGCCGCTGAGTACGTCACAGCAGACACCCACGACGCCAATGGTGTGACCGTTACCGGCATTACCGGAGTGCGCAACATGCTGGGGGAAACGCTCGGGGTTCACATCGAAGACAAGGTGCTGAATGAGGTCCTTAACACGACCATCGACAAGACCTTAGCGAACGCCTCCAATGCGTACTTCGGGACCAACCAGACGCTAGACAAGTGGCACCAGTTTACTGACTTGGATGGTTCGCTGATCTTCCAGCACAAGGACAATTTCGGCCTGATGGTGAAAGTCACCCCTGACATGTTCAAGAAGACTGCCAGCGAGTTCAAACAGCAGGACGTGACCTACGGTAAGGACGAACCTTCCCGCCGCACGGAACACGCTGACCAGTACGAACAGGTAGGCGCTGGCTATCCGGTGCGTAAGCTGAAGGAAGTATCGAGCAACCCCTTCGAGTCATTCTTCCGCTAATCCAATCGACCCCTAGAGCCCTCTGGGGGTCATTCTCCCTGACCTAAGCAATACATCCGGTCACTCCCCGACCGTCACTCAATCAATCACTGCGTCTTTATGTCGTGCTTCTTCTGCTGCTCCAGCTTGCCTATGGGTTAAGCAGTGGGGGCTTGCTGGAGGGGGAACGGCATGAGAGGCACAACATAAGGAACCCATTTATGAAGATCACTTTCAACGGTAACACCTTCACTATCCCCACCAACGAACAAGGGCAATACCATGCGACAGCTCTGAGTCAGGCTTGGGCTGCTACTGGCGGCCAGGTAAATGCTCTGGATGGCTGGGCGCGATCACTGGATGAAATCTACATCCGTAAATTTTCCGTATGTACCAGCAAAGCCCGTGCTGACCGTGGAGGCGGCACTTGGGTAAACAAGCGGGGCCTGCTGGCCTTCGCTGCGTACTGCTCCAGCGAGTTCGAGGATGCAGTCTTTGACGCTTTCGACGAGCTGACCAAGGGCAATACCATGCAGGCAGCCGCTATCGCTGAGTCTGTCGCTGTGTCCCCTGAGTTGCTGGAGAAGCACGACGTCGCCCGCAAGGCCATGAACAATGCAATCAAGGCCAATGGGATCGACATGTGCGGGAAAGCCTACGGTAACTTCTACAGGCTGGCCTGCAAGGCTGCCACTGGGTATGTCCCATCTGTCCTTACAGGCAAGAATGGGTCAGCCAAGGAGTACATCAAGCAGGTATCCAACGCCCCCTGTATGAACGCTCTGATCGCTTGCATGGAGACGATCACAATGGGCCTGAAGGTAGGGCTGGATTATCACAAGGTCGCCGCCATGCTCAACGTGGAGACCTCACAGAATGGTGAGCTGCTGGGGTGATACGCTGCCGAAGAAGACAAATTGACCGTAACGGAACGTGACGCACAAATTTTAACCGTACACCACACGGGTCCACTGGCGTGGCCTAAACGGGATACCAAAGGGTTCACAAGGGATGCTCCTTCAGCCCACACCACCTATGTCCTCTGAAATTCAGAAGACTATCTGACAACCAAACGACAAAGCCCCCTTGGCGGACTTCAGGATCAGACCTGATGTTCACCGAGGGGGCTTTTTTTTCGAGGTGGTTACTTGTTGAACAACTTGAGGAACTGGGACATGTAGTCAGACGCAAGCATGGTCTCGACGGCTTCAAGCTGCTGCTGGAGTTCAAAGCCTGTGGCATAGAGCCCGTAGGACAGCGTGAGGCCCTTCCGGCTGTGTCCCAGGATTCCCGCTGCGATCCCCTCAAAGACCTGTGCCCGCTGGTATCCCGTAGCTGCCATCTTGCGGAAGCTGTGGAATACCGCGCTACACTGATCGCCCAGCACTGCGTCTTTGTGCTTTTGGAACATGACAGACCAATACTGTGCGCTGGATGGCCTTGTCCGCGTCTCTGTGCGCGTCCAAAGCTCCGACTCTACGACCGCCTTCAACTCTTCCCACAAAGCGACAGGGAGCGGGACATTACGTGCTGCGTTCGCTGTCTTACCGTCTTTGATCGTGAAGTAATGCACCCCGTCCGTTTCGTGGAAGTCTGCCGCTGTGATCGTGACGAGTTCCCCGAGACGACACCCAGTCACCAAGGCAAACTTCATCAAGGAGTACATGGCTGGCCCAGCGCCTTCCAGAAGTGCAGCGACTTGTTCAACCGTGAAGGCTGTCCGCTTGGTGCCTGAAGAGGTAAGCCGAATGTCCAAGTCCTTGAAGGGATTCTCTCCGCTGACTTCCTTGCTTCGATAGGCCCAGTCCCACACCTTGGACAGACAAGTGGCATACGCCTTGACCGTGCGAGGGGCTTTGTCCTTGGCACACTCCATGACCCAAGCGATGACGTCCCGCTTGTCTATGTCGGCAAGGTGAATGTCCTTGAGCTTGAGGAACGAGGCGAACGACACAGGGGCAAGGTTCAACCGGCTAAGGGTCGATGGGTCTAGGGACTCTTCGGTTGTCTCTGTGTAGAGCTTGGTGGCCTCCATGAGGGTGATCCCGTACTTCGCCTCTATCCCTTCCGCTCCCCATCCCATAGCCGCCCTGATGGCGTCAGCGCGTACCGTGTCGCCTTTCTCGATGGCTACTTGAAGCTCTGTGCTCCATGCCTCTTCGATGTTCTCTTCGTCTTGTTCTATCGGGGGCTCTCCGGCAGCCTTGCGAATCTCTTTGACGAGTGCAAGGAACTGCTGTCGCTCAGGGTTAACCCGAGCCTTCCTGACGATACCTTCAAGTTCGGTAAGGAGCTGGTCTCTGCGCATGATCGCCTGTCCGAGGTTGTCGGTTTTCAGGCTTCGGCTGTAGATGGCAAGACCGTCAAACAGGTGCCTGACGTCTTTGGGGATGTTCCAGTGTATGTAGTAGCGATTGGCTTTCTTGACTAGGTGTTTCATTGCTTTTACCCTCTACAAAACATACCATCAAACATAGAGTCGGTCACACGTAACCTACTGAAATGCAGAGTTTATGCGGGTCTTGGAGCGCAAGATAAAGAGCTTGCTGATCCATAACTCACATCTGTATGAAGGAAGGAAAGGGGCTAAGCATATCAGACCCCTGCGCCCAGCGGGAGAAGCTGGTAACATATCCACCAAACGTGAATGACAGGAATCAAGAGACCGATGAGTCAATATCAAGACGACAACGAGTGGGAAGACTGGGGCCCCAGCAAAAGCCAGCTCAAGCGCGATGCCGAAGCCTTGCAGAAGATGGGGGAAGAGATCGTCTCCCTCAGCCACAGCGAGCTGGAGAAGATCCCGCTGGATGAAGAGCTGGCCGAAGCGGTCGAGCTGGGCCGCAAGCTCAAGCCGAAGAAGGACGAGTCTTTCCGTCGCCACCTGCAGTTCATCGGCCGGTTGATGCGCAGCCGCGATGTGGAGCCCATCGTCGAGGCGCTCTCCATCATCAAGAATCGCCACTCCACCGTGAACGCCCGCCTGCACCGGCTGGAGCAGTGGCGTGAGCGGCTGATCAATGAAGGCGACAGCGCCCTCAACGAGCTGATGTCCCAATTCCACGAACTGGACCGTCAGAAGCTGCGCCAGCTGATCCGCACCGCCAACAAGGAGCGGGAGCTGAACAAGCCGCCGGTGGCCTATCGCGAGATGTACCAGTATCTGCGCGGCGAGATCGAAGATCTGCTGTAAGTGATGACTCACCGTCGCCGACCGGCGATGAACAGTACGAAATAAAACGGGGCCAATATGGCCCCGTTTTCGTGTCGCTGCAACTGTCAGCTGCCCGCCATGCACTGGGTATGAGTGCCTGGCTGCAGATACGGCATCAGCAGCGGAGCCATCCCCTTGAGCACCTGCACCGGCAGGGCCGAGGTGAAGCGGAACTTGTCGGACTGGCTGCCCGGCACATAGGCCGTCAGGGTGCCGAAGTGATCCTCTCCCAGATAGAAGACGAAGGTGGCGGTCCGGTTGCGAGCCAGCGAGCTGGTCACGTTGCCGTAGCGGCCGACCGTTTCAATCCGGTTGTCGCCCGTCCCCGTCTTGCCTCCCATCTGCAGCACGGTACCGTCCGGCAGGGCGAAGGCACCGGCAATCCGTCTGGCCGTGCCCCCTTCCACCACCTTCGACAGCGCGTTGCGCAGCGCGGTGGCCACCTCGACCGGCAGCACCCGGGTCCCCTCGGTCTGCGCCGGTTGGAACTCGGTTTCGAACGGCGTGCCCTTGGCAAACGACAGATGCTCGATGCGCAGGGTCGGCGCACGAATACCGCCGTTCTGGATGATCCCCATCAGCTCGGCCAACGCAGCAGGGCGGTCGCCCGAGCTGCCCAGGGCCGTTGCCAGCGACGGCACCAGGTGATCGAACGGGTAGCCCAGTCTGGCCCAGCGTTGATGGATGTCGAGGAAGGCCTCGACCTCCAGCATGGTGCGGATCCGGCTGTCGCGGGCGCTGCGGTGGCGGGTCTTGAACAGCCAGCTGTAGACCTCCTGCCGCTCGTCCCGGCTCGCCTCGACGGCATCGGCGAAAGTCGCCTTGTCGAACTCCTTGAGATAGGAGAGCAGCCACAGCTCCAGCGGGTGCACCCGGGCGATATAGCCTTGATCCGGCAGCGAATACTTGCCGGGACCATAGCTGGTATAGAGCTGCTCGATACGACGATCGCTCAGCTTCTCCCGCGGCAGACGCTTCGCCAGGAAGGCAGCGAACGTCTCCTGCGACGCATCCGGCATCAGGTAACGGTGTACTGCGGCCAGGCGCACGGCGCTGGGCTTGAGACCATCCAGGAAGGTATCGAGCTGTTCATCCGCAGTCTTGCCACGGTATTTGCGCCAGAAGCGCAGCAGATAGGTCTGCCCCTCTTTATCCGCAAACTTGGCCAGATACTCGGTACGGCGCGGATCCTTGTCATCCTTGAGCAGCTGGGCACGGTTGCCCTCCCGGTAGAGGCTGTAGCGGACTATGTCACGCATCAGACGCACGAACGGCAGGTTGATGGATTCACGCAGCGCGTCGCGAATGGCCGGGATGCGGCCATTGTCCTCACGCCGGAAGTTGTTGAAGGTGTGCATGCCGCCGCCGGTGAAGAATCCCTCGTTCGGGCTGGCGGAGTATTTGCGATCGAGCGCCGCCTCCAGCATGGGTGGCAGGCTCTTGTCCTTGGCGGTCATCAGGTAGGATACGGCCCAGCGGCTGATGTTGTCCTGCTCCGATACCTCTATCTTACGCAGGCTCTCGGCCGACATGTCCGCGTAGTTGTCGTGCAGCTCGGAGACGATCTCCAGGTAGGTAGTCAACACCCGCAGCTTGGCAGTTGACCCCAGCTCCAGCTTGCTGCCCTCGTTGATGTCGAACGGCTGATCCGTGTTGTCGGTCTGCACCCGCACCTTGAAGCCCTGCGGGGATTTCTCGAACAGCGTGAAGCTGTACTTCACGTCTCCCGTCTTCTCCGGCGAGAGCAGGCGCTCACCAAACAGCCCTACCTGAGCTGCAAACGTCGGATCGGCCAGCTGCTGCAGGTAGCGAGAGACCTCATTTTGCAGCGGCATGTTGAGGCTGGTATCGGCCGTCAGATCGAGTCGGTCCAGATCATAGAGCTGCACCCCGAGCTGACGGCTCAGACGGGTGCGGGCAACTTGCAGGCCCTTGTTGTTGTTGACCTTGGTCACCGCCGGGGACTGCAAGAAATCACGGAACGAGATCTTGGCCTTCAGCGCGGCTTCCATCAGCGGCGGCGTGATCATCCCCTCCTGTACGAACAGCCGCAGATAGCTGTCGGTCAGGGTCGCCAGTGCATCACGCCCCTGCGCCAGATAGTAGGAGGGACGACGGTGAGCGATCATCAGCGAGACCACCTGGCGCAGCGCCAGGCCCTGCTCCGCCAGCGAGGCATCCTGGTTGCGCGCAGGATCCAGCAGCCGGTTTACCTCGTCCACATTGGCGCCAAACCATACCCAGAGACCATCCCCCAGGCCGTGCACCTCCCCATAGCCGGGAGCCGCAGAGAGCGGTACCGAGTTGAGGTAGGCCCAGGCGACCAGCTTGCGCGCCTCCAGCGTCTTGGGGCCCAACCGGTAGGCCCGCACACTGGCGGACGCCATCTGACGGATCTTCTCGGTGGGTGACAGCGTCAGGCCATCCGGCGAGTGGCGATACTTCTCGACCTGAGTCGCCAGCGTGCTGCCGCCGGCCGATTGATCCTGCATATCGAGCGCCTTGCCGACCTGCGACATGGCCGCCTTGGCAAAACGGGGCCAATCCACGGCCGGATTGGCCAGTGGCTGCTCATTGCTGAGCAAGTCGCGGTTCTCGATGAACAAGAGCGACTGGATCACCAGCGGCGGGATGGAGGCGAAATCCGGGTAATAGTGGGTCGGATACTTGAATTGATAGAAGGGTTCCGCCCGACAGTCATGCAGGGTCAGGCCGGCTTGCACCTTCTCGGTATAAGGCACGAAAAAGCCGCGACTGGCGTAGTCATACAAGGCGTCGGAGAAATGTACCTGCTCGCTGACCTGATAACCCCGTTGCAGCAAGCGCTCCTGCATCATGGGCAACAGCACATAACCGAGCCGCTTGTCGAAGGGACCGTCTTCGGGGAAGGCAATCTGCTTGCTGGGGCCCGGTTCGACCTGATAGGTCAGCTTGGCCGCATAGCGGGAGATCTCCTGCGATTGCAGGCGGGAAGTCTGCATCTCATAACCGACCAGAGCAATTACCGCAGCCAGGCACAGCAAAAAGAAAAAGCAGAACAACCAGCGCCACCAGGAACGACGCTTGCGCTTGTACTTGCCGTCCGCGCTTGGGACAGATGAATCCTGAGATGCCACTTTGTTCAAATCCGTCTGTTCTGATGCGCCCATATCAGCCCCACCATGGTTGCGCAATTTATTGTGTTTCACTCAAGCTTAGTCGTTTCAAGTCAATGGCTTGAAAACTATTGACCGCTTTGTAGTGATGGTAACAGGGCGATCATAAAAAGGGGAGCCGATTGTTGCAGCGCGGTGAGAGATCCGAGCTGATGACAGAAAGCAAAACACCGGCCTATGGCCGGTGTTTTGAGAAGACAGTGAACAGGCTTATTTACTGGAACTCATCGCCTTGAGCTTGGTGCTCAGCTCTTTACGCTCTTTGGACAGCTCAGCATTCTTGATGATGTGGTCGTCCACACGCTCTTCATAATCAGCCCGCATGTTGGCGATGATGGCTTGCACCTCATCGATGCTCATACCCGGTTTGATGTAATCGCTCAGGTTGTCGAGCAGCAACACCCGCTTCTGGTTGTCACGGACCTTCTTCTCGTTGTCCGCAATTTCACGCTTGAGTTTGTTCTGACGACGGGACATACGCACATATTCCAGTACATCGCTGAAGGTGGACTTGTTTACTTGTTCCATATCGATACCACTGACGTAAGGTTGATAAAAGCAGGCCAAGTTGCATCCGTACTAAAGAAACCAGCATGAGAGAGTACGGGCCAACCCAAGATGCCTTTACTCTACCGAGTTATGAGGCAGATACAACCCTAATTGCAGGCCTGACACCGGGTTTCGGCACGAGAGAGTCGAGTGAACAACAGGGTGGAAAGCAGCACAGGCTCCCCATCTGAAGGGACATTCCAGGGGTGAGATAAGACGAATTTCAGGCAATAAAAAACCCCGCTCAGATGAGCGGGGTTTCTCGTGTTGGGTGCCTGGCAGTGTCCTACTCTCGCATGGCGAATGCCACACTACCATCGGCGC
>NZ_JAPCIV010000076.1:0-7599 GCF_027707585.1 Aeromonas sp. QDB39
TCCACGGTACGCCTGCGGCCAAATTTGATTCCTTTCAGCTTTGCTTCCTGTCGGCCCTCATTCGTGCGCTCTAGGATGGGGTTCTAGGGATTTTCCGTCCAAAAACGACAAAGTGCTCTGGAGGCCACGCCGTCCGCGGCCTCCAGAGGGGTATTACTTTTTTGGCGCTTCACATAGCCAGTCACAATAAATCAATCACTTAGCAGTCTGAATGTCGCATTTGGACGGAAAATCCCTAGAACCCCAATATGCGCCACCGCGTCAGGAGTACCCAACCGACCTGATTTCATACCCGATCTACTTAATTATTGTCACTGTGACGTTATATTACATACTCAACCCGCTACTCTGGCTCTGCTCTTTTCGCAGCACCGCGGCCCTATCGACGATCAACTCTGCGCCTTGTTCAAGCTCTCCAGCGAGCTTTTGACTATGCTCACACTGCTGTTCAATGACCCAAGTGCTGCTCCGGTAGCCCGGTTGGTCTGGTCCAAACTCCGGCCCATGCTGGCTAGCTCGCTCCTGGTACTCTTCTCCAAGGCCACGAAGGCGGTGTGTAAGCTGGCGCAATGCTTCTCGTACTCGCCCAATGTGCTCTGCAACTGCGCCTGCAAGCTCTTCAAAGCGCGCTGTTGCGCGTCGAGCTGCGCCCGCAAGTCCATCGTCTCGTCCTGGTGCCGTTGTTCCATCCGCTCGAATTGAGCTGTCAGCAGCCGCTCTAATTCGGTCATCTACTTCACCCCCACGGCCATCAGGCCCTTGTACGTCCCTTCGTCCATCTTGAACGGTGTATCGATCTGCCTCGCCACGATGTACTGCCCATCTCGGTCGCGCACGAACGTCACCCCTTTGGGCAAGCTGTCTAGGGTCCGTTGGGCTGTGCTGATCTGCTGGTTTAGGCTCTGAAGCTCGGTCAGTTGCCCGGTGATCTCGTTCGCCAGGTACGCTGCCACCCCCCAGGTACTGCCCCCGGCCCCTAGGATCACCGCCATCGATATCAGCAGCGGTTTGAGCCATCCCCGGAACGTCACCAGACTCAGGGCCTCCCCGTCCGTCTTGAGTTGCTCTAGGGCCGTCCTGAGCGGATCGATCGCCTGCTCGATTGCCTTCCCCTGGGCGAGAGTGATCGCGTCGTTTAACCCCTTTTGGATCTGCTCCAAGTCCGTCAAGCTCAAGCATTTGAGCGCGTCCACGGTCGCCTGTTGTTGTTCCAAGGCGCTCTGCTGTGAACCTAACAACGTGGTGATCTGCTCGCTCTGCTGCCGAATAGCGTCCCTGGTTGTACTCAGCTCGGCGCTCACATGCTTTGTCAAACGCTCGCTGAGCTGTGTCAGATTGGCCTCGGTCAACGTGGCCACCTCGGCCAGCTCCTCGGCTTGCCGCTGCGCTAGTCTCTCGCTCAAGCGTGTTTTCAGCTCGCCACCCTTCTCCATACAGCTCTCCTTTGAGCCGGATGCCCTGCGGGTATCCCTCCGGCCTGATCGTGATGTAGTCCTTGCCCTGGCGGGTGATCTCGAATTCGAGCACCTCGCCCAGGTACTCGAGTAATTCGCCCCGGTCGCGGATCAGCCCCTGAGCCACCGCCCCAAGCAGGTGATCCCCTATCTGCCGCTTGATGGCAGTCCTGTCCTGCTGGCCCTTGTAGGCGTCAAAGGAGGGCTGTATCAGCCGTGCCCGGAGCGGGTCGTCTGGTCTGGCCCAGCCCTTGCCGTAGTTCCATTTATCCCGCAGGGCGTCAAAGTCTTTTCTATGTCCGGGCGGGGCAATGTTCAGAGATTTACCCGTGCCCAGGTGAACACGGGGCACCAGGATGTGGACGTGGACACCGCCCCCGGCCTCCCGGTGCTGCACGGCGGTCAGATGCACGTCCTGCCTATCCAGTCCGGCAAAGGACAGCGCCTCGAAGTCGTCCAGCACCGCGCCGATCTCGGCGTCACTGGGGGCCTCTTCCTCCGACCAGGAGATCACCGCACTCCGGTATCGATGCTGAAAATCGAGCGAGTCCGCCACGGCGGCGAACTGCTGCGGATCACCCCGCAACACCGCCACCCCGGCACGTTCCTCGCCCTTGTGGTCGTGACTGTCCAGCAAATAGGTCGCCGCACTGCTGGCCTTACCGGTGCCATGAGCCAGGAACTTAATCATCATGCCCGTCATCCTCCCGGTTCGGCGGAGGCGGAAGCTGCGGCAGTAGTCTCCCGGCGCTCTCCTCGATGCTACGTAGCAACGTCAGCAGCTCCACCAGGTGAACCGAGCTCCCTACCAGGCGGCATTCGTTCACCGCCCTGGCGATCTGGTTGAGGTTCGATCCCAACGCCGCGAGCTGGCGCATTAGCGCAGGATCTGCCAGGTGGCGGGGGTCTCGTTCCCGCCGCGACCGGGCGGGGGATATATGGGTTTGCTGGTCGGCATCCACCTTGGCTCTCAGCCAGTCGGAGAGGGTCAGCCCCTCGTCGCTGGCCCCCTGGCGCCACTTGGCCAGGGTGGCAGGATCGAGGCGAAGGCTGGCCGTTGTTGTCTTTAGCTCTGGCTTTGTCATTGGCTCTCCAAGCGGCGTAGCAGCGTGGGGTTTGAAGGGGCGGAGCCCCTCACCAGCCCCCGGATACATGGAGACCGCGAAGCGGGCGTAATGTAATACGGGGTCGGCTGGCTTAATACCAGTAAAGCAGAAAACGAGGGGGTCGGCAACTTGCAATAAACGTCACCGTGACAGATAATGAATTACCGTAACAGTGACAGGAAAGAGCATCATGAAGGACGCAGCGGATCAGGGAACTGGGGACATGTTCGGCATCAGGCGAGGTCGTGGTAGACCAAAGACAGGGACAGCCAAGACGGGGGCAGAACGGCAGGCTACCTACCGGGCGAAGCAACAGGAAATAAACGTTACCGTGACGTTAAACAGGAATGATCTGAGGGCAGTAAAAACCATTCTGGCCTTCGCTAAGGTCAAGGGGATCACGGAGATGGTGGACGCGGAAACGCTGGAGCGGATAGAGCGGGCGATCTACGCGATCCCGGCAGACGAGTAACCGGGGCCAGAGCAAGATCGCTCCGTGGACAACGGCCCCGCCCACACCCCCCGATAGAGCCGGGGGGCGATGGACGGCCTTCGGTCCGGCCGTTCCCCACCTCGCCAAGGATCCGCTCTAAAAGGATTTTTAAGACTAAAAGGCAAAAGCTCGAGAACGCCCTTTCGGGCGCTGTTATCTGATATAGGCTTGTTTCGATCACGGATGATCACGCTTTAGGTAAACGCTCACCGTACTGGGGGAGATTTGAAGATCGTCCGCTATATCGCGGTTGGTGTACCCCTGAGCCTTAAGCCGCAGAACCTCCGGCAATAGATCGGACTTGTCCTTACCGCTATTGCTCGGCCTTCCCCCTCCCTTGGATACCTTACCGCCCTTAGCCCCTCTCCGCGCTTGGATCTCGGAGGTATGTGTCCGATCAACGTAATCCGCAAACGCGGACGGAGTTAGGTTCCGCCAGACCCAGCGGGCAATGCTCTTGGCCGTAGACTTAATCTCGGACACTGGCAGCGGACCGCCTTGCTCCAAGCCAAACGCATTGGCGCTCTCACAGGCCGCAAGCACGGCATCGGCCCATGCGTCATAGCCGTTGGGCCGCCAAAACCGTCTGACGGCCTTATAGGCCCATTCCCGCACGTTATCGAACACCTCTATGTTACGCCCCAACCCGCTCGCTTCTTTGCGCTTACGGCCACTAAAGGCCGCCAGATCAGCATCTGGGCAAAACTCGGCGAGATAGTCGAGGGTGTAGGGTTCAATGTCGTGCCAGAACGTCATCCAATCGCTGTGGACGGGGTTTTTTGTGACCAGCCCTGCATACCTCAGATCGGCCCCCAATCGTTTCGCTAGAACGTGCTCGATGGCAGCCAGGTAACGCAACGGCCCCAATCTGGCGACACTGGATCGCGCCACGGGCGAGGCCAGCAGGTAACCAAGGTGGTAATTGCCGTTCTCTGGGTTGATCGAGATCCAGTGCGGGGCAGGCAGCCCCCTATCCTGCCACTCGTGGTAGCCATCGCGCTGGGGGTCATGCTGGTGCTTCTTGTCCACGTCGAACACCAGCATGGCGACATGCGGCGGCGGGTTGAACTGGATGTGGCTATAGCCCAGCGCAGTAGCCTGCGGACGAATGAGCAGCCCCATCGATTTGTCGTTGGTGCAGTAGGGGCGGCGCGGAAGCCTGTCTATGAAGAGGTTTTGGGCCGTCTGAGTCAGAGATCACCGCGCTTATTGGCGGTGCAGGGTTGTCTGAGATCGTGCATGTGTTATGCTTTTCCTGTTCTTTGTGAACGGCCCCGAATGCTCTGAGTCTTCCGCCAAGTTGATCAGCAGAGCTTCGGGGTTTGTCTTTTCTGGACAACAAGTTACCGCACCGCTTTCGCTACCGCAACACGTCACGCCCCCTTGCACCCGATAAGGGAGCAGGAACGGATATGGCTGCACCACCCCAAGAGGTCGCATCGAGGAGGTCGATCAGCGGCTTTCCATCGGCCCATAGCCACGGTGAGCCTTGATAGATCGCCAGTTCGTACTCAACCGGGGGGAACTGGCGAATATGGGGTTCTAGGGATTTTCCGTCCAAAAACGACAAAGTGCTCTGGAGGCCACGCCGTCCGCGGCCTCCAGAGGGGTATTACTTTTTTGGCGCTTCACATAGCCAGTCACAATAAATCAATCACTTAGCAGTCTGAATGTCGCATTTGGACGGAAAATCCCTAGAACCCCGAAGTGCCCCTTTCTTGGATGCAGGACTCCGGCCCTTCCGAAGCGCTCTGCAGAAATTTGTGTGGAGGCTAGGCGTTACAACGAAGGCAAGGTCAAGCCCTTTGGGTTGCCCTAGCGGGCAGGCTGCATGGACAAGGTGGTGGGAAAACCCCGCGTCGTCGCTGTGGCCACTCCGACATCCAGCTCACGAGTGCCGTTGTGCGGTTGAACCGGTCGGTCTTGTGGGTGATTGCGAGCGCGGGAGGCTCAGGCGTCCAAGCTGCCGCCGCCCATTGCTGTGCCTGCGCGGCATCCCGGCGCCCAGGCAGGGCCCGCGATTCAGGGTGTTGCGCCCAGGCCGCATCGAGGACGTCCTTGAGGCTAACCGGCGGCGTGGGTACCGGCGCCTCGCAACCTGCCATTCGCCTGGGTGCTTGGGCCTGGTCAGTCGTCGGCTTTGTCCTCGGAAATGTGGACCACCATGTCCTGCAGCACCTGGCTGACGTGCTGGTCCGCGATGCTGTAGAAGATGTGCTTGGCTTGGCGTTCGCCGCGCACGAGGCGCGCACCGCGCAGCAGCCGCAGGTGATGGCTGACCAGAGACTGCGACAGGTCGAGCGCTTCGGCGATGTCCCCCACGGCGACCGAGCCATGCATGCACTGCAGCAGGATCTTCAATCGCGATTGGTCGCCCAGCAGGCGGAAGGTCTCGGCCAGAACAGCGACGTCACTTTGCGACATTGCGAGGGCATCGGTCGCCGCGTCGTGGCTGGTGGTCGAGCATTGCGCGGTGTCGGCGCTGGTGGTTTTGCGGGACGTCATGGATGCAAATCCTCAAGTGGAGTGCGAGCCGGCTCGCGCGGCCTCAATGCCTGTGACCAGGAGCGGAATGGTCGTGGTCATGGCCGTGGCTGTGCCCGCCGCCATGCTTGTGATTGCCATGATCATGGCCGCTGTGGTCGTGCCCGCTGTGGTCATGACCGCTGTGATCGTGGCCGCTGTGGTCCTGACGCTCCGACGTGGGCTGCAAGCTGCAGACGTTCTCGTCGGTGCCCGAGTTCCAGTCGATCCCGACCGTGGCGTGTTCGATGCTGAATTGCTCTCGAAGCACCGCTTCGACGCGCTTGACCACGGCGCGTGCTTCCTCGTCCACGTTGGGGCGAACGTGCAGCGTGGCCATCGTGCGCCCGGAGGTGAGCTGCCACACGTGAACGTGGCTGACGGCCGCCAGGCCCGGCACGGCGCCCATCAGGCCTTGCTCCACCTTCTCCGGCGAAGCATCCTCCGGCGCGCCTTCCAGCAGGATGTGGATCGACTTGGCGAGCAGCTTCCATGCGCTGCGCAGGATCAGCGCCGCGACCAGGACCGACAGGATGGGATCGATCGGCGTCCAGCCCGTGAGGTAGATGACGATCGCAGCGACGATGGCGCCGACCGAGCCGAGCAGGTCGCCCATCACGTGCAGGATGGCCCCCTTCACGTTGACGTGATCGGTCTCTCCGCGGGTCATGATCCACAGCACGAGCACGTTCACCAGCAGGCCGAGCACGGCGACGATCATCATCGGGCCGGCCAGGATCACGGGCGGCGCCTGCAGCCGCTCCCACGCCTCGTAGGCGATCCAAGCGACGATCGCGAACAGGGTCACGGCGTTCAGGAAACCGGCGATGACCTCGAAGCGCAGGTAGCCGAAGGTGCGCTTGCTGTCGGCCGCGCGGCGGCCGAACCGGAATGCTGCGTAGGCCAGTGCGAGCGCCGCGGCGTCGGTCAGCATGTGGCCCGCGTCGGCCAGCAAGGCCAGCGAGCCCGACAGCACGCCTCCGACGGCCTCCACGACCATGAAGCCGAAGATCAGGAAAAAGGACAGCAGGACCTTGCGCTCGTTGGCGCTGGTCACGGTCGGGGTGTGGTCATGATCATGGTCGTGATCGTGACCATGGTCATGTGCGTGGGATTGGGACATGGGGCCTCGGGAAACTGGGTCTTTGACTGTGGCTCAAAATATAACACATGAACATGTTCTCATGTGAATTGTTGTACACATTTGTGTTCGCGTCTCACCACGGCCGGGATGCCGCTCCGGGCAATTGCCTTAGCCTGGCTCGGCGACCATTCCCCCCGCCTGGCAAGCAGCCGTTGATCTAACATCCAGTGGCAGTATCCCCCCTGGGGGGATATGATTTCAGCATGGAAGACATGCATAAGCACACCACCCATCCCGACCTGGTGAAGCGGCTCAAGCGCGCCGAGGGGCATCTGCGGCACGTCATCGGGATGATCGAAGGGGGAGAAACCTGCCTCGACATCGCCCGCCAGCTCGCGGCGGTGGAAAGCGCGGTGACGGCGGCCAAGCGCGTCCTGATCCACGACCACATCGACCACTGCCTGTCCCATGACGAGGACTCCGTTCTGACCGAAATGAAGGCGCTGACCAAACTGCTCTGAGGCCGTCCGATGCTCTCCGTCCTGAATAACCGCACCTACCGCCACCTGTTCACCGCCCAGGTGATCGCGCTCGTCGGCACCGGCCTGATGACGGTGGCGCTCGGCCTGCTGGCCTACGAGCTGGCCGGCGCGGATGCAGGCGCGGTGCTCGGGACGGCGCTGGCCATCAAGATGGGGTTCTAGGGATTTTCCGTCCAAAAACGACAAAGTGCTCTGGAGGCCACGCCGTCCGCGGCCTCCAGAGGGGTATTACTTTTTTGGCGCTTCACATAGCCAGTCACAATAAATCAATCACTTAGCAGTCTGAATGTCGCATTTGGACGGAAAATCCCTAGAACCCCACAAACGCGAGTTTGGTGTGCCGGATGACCGTGATCAGGAAAGCTTCACCGATCCGGACAGCCGGATCATGAAACAC